>JALOSK010000166.1 GCA_025458465.1 Sandarakinorhabdus sp.
CCGGTTGCCAGGCCCCATCGCCGGCCTGCCCAACCATGCCAGCGAAATGGCGGTGGAACGCGCCCTGATGAAGATGGCGGCGAAGAACACCACCGCGAGCACGGCGCCCTTCTTCGTGGGCTGCGGCGCTTACAAGCATCACGTGCCGGCCACGGTGGACATGGTGATCCAGCGCGGCGAATTCCTCACCGCCTACACGCCCTATCAGCCGGAAATCGCCCAGGGCACGTTGCAGGTCCTGTTCGAATTCCAGACGCAGGTGGCGCGGCTGACCGGCATGGAGGTGGCCAACGCCTCCATGTATGATGGCTCCACCGCGATGACCGAAGCGGTGTTCATGGCGCGGCGCATCACGCGGCGGGCCAAGTGCCTGGTGTCGGCCGGCGCCCACCCGCACTACACCTCGGTGCTGAAAACGCTCACCCGCTTCACCGGCGATGTGGTGGAAGCTGGCACGCCCAGCCTGACGCCGGGCGCGCCGGGCAATGATCTTGATGCGTTGATCGCATCCATCGATTCAGACACCAGCTGCGTGGTGGTGCAGAACCCCAATCTGTTCGGCCACATCGCGGACCTCACGCCGCTGGCCGATGCCTGCCACAAGGCCGGCGCGCTGCTGATCGTGGTTGTCACGGAAGTCGTCTCGTTGGGCGCGGTGAAGTCGCCGGGCGAAATGGGTGCCGATATCGTGGTGGGCGAAGGCCAGTCGCTGGGCGCCGGGCTGCTGTTCGGCGGGCCGTATCTGGGCCTGTTCGCCTGCCGGGAAAAGCATGTGCGCCAGATGCCGGGCCGCCTGTGCGGCGAGACGGTGGACGCCAGCGGCAAGCGCGGCTTCGTGCTGACGCTGTCCACCCGCGAACAGCATATCCGCCGCGAGAAGGCGACCAGCAACATCTGCACCAACAGCGGCCTGATCGCGCTGGCGTTCAGCGTGCACCTCACGCTGCTGGGCGAGAAGGGCCTGCGCCATCTGGCGGCGCTCAACCACGCCCGCGCCGTGCAGCTGGCGGAGCGTCTGGGCCGCGTGCCGGGCGTGACGCTGCTGAATGGCCCCTTCTTCAACGAGTTCACCCTTGATCTGGGCCGCGAGGCGCGCCCCGTCGTGCGCAAGCTGGCAGACAAGGGCGTGCTGGGCGGCGTCTCGCTGGGCCGGCTGTGGCCGGGCGAGAAGGCGTTGCAGAACGGCATGATCGTGGCGGTGACCGAAACCGCGACGGATGAGGATTTTGACGCGTTCGAGGACGCGCTGGACGAGGTGATGGCATGATGAGCACCCCGATGAACAATGTGGGCCGCCCGACGCGGCTGGTTGCCGGCACCGGTGCCGCTGTGGAAACCTTCACCGGCAACAAGGCGCTGATGCTGGAAGAACCGCTGCTGTTCGAACGCGGCGCGGCCGATGGCTCTGGCGTCGATCTGGCGCCGGTGCCGCCGGTGCCGGATCGGCTGGGCGGCCTGGCGCGTGATGCCGCCATCGGCCTGCCGGGCTTTTCCGAACCCGAAGCGGTGCGCCACTACACGCGCCTGTCGCGGCAGAATTATGCCATTGATCTGGGCATTTTCCCGCTGGGTTCGTGCACGATGAAGCACAACCCGCGCCTGAACGAGAAGATGGCGCGGCTGCCGGGCTTTGCCGATATCCACCCGCTGCAGCCGCAGCAGACGGTGCAGGGCGCGCTGGAGCTGATCGAAAGCCTGGCCGATTGGCTGATGACGCTGACCGGCATGCCGGCCGTGGCCATGAGCCCCAAAGCCGGCGCCCATGGCGAACTGTGCGGGATGCTGGCCATCCGTGCCGCTCTGGATGCCAGGAACGATCCGCGCCGCGTCGTGCTGGTGCCGGAATCGGCGCACGGCACCAACCCGGCGACCGCGGCCTTCTGCGGCTTCACCGTGGAGAATATCCCGGCCAACGCGCGCGGCCGCGTGGATCTGGATGCGCTGCTGGCGCGGCTGGGGCCGGATGTGGCGGCGGTGATGATCACCAACCCCAACACCTGCGGCCTGTTCGAGCCTGACCTGAAGACCATTGCCGACGCCGTCCACGCGGCCGGCGGCTATGTCTATTGCGATGGTGCCAACTTCAACGCCATCGTTGGCAAGGTGCGCCCCGGTGATCTGGGCGTCGATGCCATGCACATCAACCTGCACAAGACGTTCAGCACGCCGCACGGGCCGATCCCGTTTGTGCGTAAAGGTGCGGCCGGCCTGGAGCTGGTGGAGGAGGACACCGCCGATGCGCACCTGCCGCACACCTTCGGCCGCATGGTGGCCTTCCACGGCCAGATGGGCATGTTCGTGCGGGCGCTGGCCTACATGATGAGCCACGGCGCCGATGGCCTGGCCCGCGTGGCCGAAGATGCCGTGCTCAACGCCAACTATGTGCTGGCCAGCCTGAAGGACATCTATACCGCGCCGTTCGCCGATACTGGCCCGTGCATGCACGAAGCGCTGTTCTCCGATGATTTCCTTGAGGAAAGCGGGCTTTCAACGCTGGATGTGGCCAAGGCGATGATCGACGAGGGCTTCCACCCGATGACGGTCTATTTCCCGCTCGTTGTCCACGGCGCCATGCTGGTGGAACCCACCGAAACCGAGAGCAAGGCCAACCTGGACCAGCTGATCGGTGCCATGCGCCACATCGCGACCGAGATGTTGGCCGATCCCGATGCCTGGCGCGCCGCCCCGCACTTCGCGCCGCGCCGCCGGCTGGACGAAACGCAGGCCGCGCGCAAGCCGGTGCTGGGCTGGAAGGACAGCGCGGCGGCCTGAGGCCGCCGCGCGCCAGCATCGCGATCAGGCAGTTCAGGCCGCAGCGCGGGGCATGGCTGCCCTGCGGCGGCGCATGCTGCCGCCCACCGCGCCGAAACCGATCAGCAACAGCGCCCACCCCGCCGGTTCCGGTACGCTTGTCATCGAACCGGGCAGGCCGATTCGGGTGCCGCTCATGCGGTTCCACTGGCCCACGGTGTGATTGTCGCTTTCCAGCCCGGCACCGGCCGTTGATTGGGCGAACACGATCCGATCGAAGGTTGCGCCGTTGCGCCCATAGAAATTCAGGAACGCATATGGCTCGCCACAATTGAGGCCAGCGAAAGCGGGGTTGGGATTGCAACGATAGCTGGCAGCGCCCGGCAGGCCGGCAATGAAGCTGCGTGCATCGGCGGCGCTGAAGGTGAACAGCAGCGTGTTGCCACGAAAGAAGCTGAGCTGGTTACGATTGTCGAGCGCCGACAACCAGAAACCGAAATAGTTCACATTGCCGGCCGCACTTCTGGTCAGATCCAGGCTGTAGCCGGTGGCGCTGGCCGTGATGGCGAGCCGCCCGGTGCCACCAGCGCCGCCGAACTGGTTGGCATTGGCGATCTGCACGCTGGTATAGCTGCCGCTGAAGCCCGAGCCGCCGAAATCGGTGGTGAAGCTTCGGTTGACCCCGGCAGGCTGTGTGTCGAATCTTTCGATCCCAACAAGATTGAACCGGCTGGTGCTGGTCTGAACGCCGGGCGCCTCGACACTGACCGTGATGACGGCAGCCGCCGGTGTCGCCGACAGTGCGGCAATCGCCATTGGAAGGGCGGAGAACAGCCCCGCCATACGCAATACAAACATGAAAAACCCCTTGGAACTGGTTCGTGTGGCCAACATGGTTCACGAACTGAAACCATGATTTAGTCCAATTTGGTTATCCAATTCCAAACACCACGTTGATTTTACAAAATGGACGAGTTCAAATCACATTATATGTTGTCAGATGCAAAAAGCCCCTCCCGACGTTTGTCGGGAGGGGCTGGTTTTTTCATTGCGACGTGCGGGTATGTCAGGCCGTGACAATATTCCGCCGCCGGCGCGCTGTCGCGCCCACCAGTCCAAAGCCGCTGATCAGCATGGCCCAGCTCGCCGGTTCCGGCACGCCCACCGGGGTGCCGGTGATGCGTTCCCACTGGCCCACCGTGTGATTGTCGGACTCGTAGCCGCCGCTCACCGGATCCTGGAAAAACTGGATCCGATCGAAGGTGGTTCCGTTCAGGCCATAGAAGTTCAGGAAGGCATAGGGCTCCCCGCAATTCTTGCCGGCAAAGGCCGTGTTGGGATTGCAGAAATAATCCTTGGCGTTCGGTTGGCTGTTGATGAAGTTGCGGGCGAAGCTGGCATCGAAATTGAATACCATATCGTTGCCCTTGAAGAACTTCAGCTGGTTCTGGCCATCAAGCGCCGAAAGCCAGAAGCCGAAATAGTTCACGCCGCCCGGCAGGGAGGTGGAAAGATCGAGTGTGTAGCCGGCGCTGGTGAAGGTCACGGCGTGATTGCCAGTGCCGCCGGCGCTGCCGAACTGGTTGGCAGGATCGACCCGCACATTCGTGTAACTGCCCGAGAAATCCGACCCGCCGAAGCTGGTGGTGAAATTCTGGCCAGCACCGATGCTGCGACCTTCAAAGGTTTCAACCCCGATGAAAGCGAAGCCGGCCGTGGTGTTTTGCACACCCGGCGCTTCGGCGGTGACGAGAATGGACGCGGTGGCGGCAGAACCCGCCAGGCATGTGCCGGCCAGCGCGGCAGCAAGCGTGAAGCGAAACGACATGATAACCCCCAAACAACAAGCACGCGGCATCATGACCGCTGTACTAACGTCCGGTTAACAGTAAAGGTGATAAATGAAAGGCTGATATTTGGTTAACGCTGTATTTTTCGCCTTTTGCATTTCATCCCGTCAGGGCCAGCGCGCGATGATGTGATAGCCGCTGCCATCCTTGCCCATGTGGCTTTCGAACAGGGCAAGGCCGGTGACCGGCCATGCGATGCGCGGCACGGCCGCCTGCGGCCAGCCGGTTGCGCTGATCAGCCCGCGTTCCATCCCGCGCCCTCTGGCCAGCGTGATGTGGGGCACGAAGGCGCGGGGTTCGGGCGGGATGCCCGCCCCGGCCAGCGCCTGGTTCACCGCCTTGGCCAGCGCCGCCACCGGTTCGGCCGGGCGCACGCCCACCCAAAGGGTGTCGATGCGGCCGCGATGGTCGAAATGGCCGGCCTCGCCAAGTTCCGCGGTGAACGCCCGGATGTTCACCCGGCCCAGCGCGGCGGCGATATCCTGCGCACGGTGCCAATCCACCTCGCCGATGAAGCGCAGGGTGAGGTGAAGTTGATCTTCGCGCTGCCAGCGCGCGCCGGCCACCCCGCCCATGAACGCCAGCAGCGCGGCCCTTACGGGCGGCGGCAGTTCAAGGCCGACGAACAGGCGCATCAGCGTTTCGCGTCCAGCTCCCGCTCCACCGCCGGCAGGATGCGCTTCACGATCACCTGCACGCCCCTGGCGTTGGGGTGCATGCCATCTTGCAGCAGCAGCGGTTTCTGCGCTGCAACGCCATCCAGGAAGAAGGGATAGAGCGCCGCGCCATTGGCCTTGGCAACCGCGGGATACAGCGCCTCGAACTCGGCCACATAGGCGCGGCCCAGGTTGGGGCTGGCGCGCATCCCGGCCACCAGCACGCGGGCACCCTTGGCCTTGAACGCCTTCACCATCGCATCGATGTTGGCCTTGGCGGTGGCCGGCGGCTGGCCGCGCAGCATGTCGTTGGCGCCCAGTTCCAGCACCACCACATCAGGCGCCTGCTTCAGCCCGGCCAGCACCCAGTTCAGCCGCGCCCGCCCCTGCGTGCTGGTATCGCCCGATACGCCGGCACCCACCACTGTCACGTTGCGACCCCTGGCCTTCAGCGCCTTTTCCAGTTGCGGGGCAAAGCCCTGACCTGGTGGCAATTGATAGCCGGCCGACAGGGAATCCCCATAAGCAAGGATGAGCTGTGGGGCAGGGCGTGTCTGGGCCGGGGCCGCCTGCACGGCCTGCGACACGAACAGCGCGCACAGGCCAGCGGCCATCTGGTAAAGCGCACGACGAATGCCTAATTCGGGCAAGGCTCGACACTCCTTCAAGCGGGACAGCATGGACTCTCATATCGTCATTGATGCCCGCAATGTCACCCTTCGGCTGGGCGACGGCGATGCCGCAGTCGATGTGCTGCGCGGTGTCAGCCTGCAGGTGGCGGCTGGCGAGCGGGTGGCGATCCTGGGGCCATCGGGTTCCGGCAAATCATCGGCCATGGCCATCTTGTCGGGCATGGAACAGGCCAGCGGCGGCCGCGTGCTGGTTGCCGGCGCCGATTTCACCGCGCTTGATGAAGATGGCCTGGCCCGCGCCCGCCGCGGTCGCATCGGCATCGTGCTGCAGGCCTTCCACCTGATTCCCACCATGACCGCGCTGGAAAATGTCGCCGTGCCGCTGGAATTGGCCGGGGAAGCGGATGCGCAAGGCCGTGCCAGGGCCGAACTGGAAGCGGTGGGCCTTGGCCATCGGCTCACCCATTATCCCACCCAGCTTTCGGGCGGCGAACAGCAGCGCGTGGCCATTGCCCGCGCGCTGGTGGGCCGCCCGGCGCTGATCTTTGCCGATGAACCCACCGGCAATCTGGATGCCGCCACCGGCGAGACGATCGTTGATCTGCTGTTCGGCCGGCTGGCCGAATCCGGCGCGACGCTGGTGCTGATCACCCACGATGCCGATCTGGCCCGCCGCTGCAATCGCGTCATCACCATGCGCGACGGCCAGATCGTTGATGACAGGAAAGTGCTGCAACAGGCAGCCGAATGACGGAGGAACCCATGGCCAGCTTCACCTATTTCGATGGCAGCGATGAACTGGAAACCTATCTGGCCCTGCCGGATGGCGCTGGCCCGTTCCCGTGCGTGCTGATCGCGCCCAACTGGGTGGGGCAGACGGCCGGCGACAACCAGGTGGCCGATCGCCTGGCCGCGCTGGGCTATGCCGCGCTCGCCATCGATGTCTATGGCAAGGGCCGGCGCGGTGATCCGGCCGGGGACAACAGCCA
>JALOSK010000167.1 GCA_025458465.1 Sandarakinorhabdus sp.
AAATGGATCCTTTGAGCCGGTTGGACCCATCTCGCCTGTGAAAAAGCCAACCAAGGTATCCAGCTTGTCCGCCAGCGCCACTGCTACGCTCACCGGCGCCGTCGGAACGTCGTCACCCTGCCCGGCCGGCTTGTAGTGGTCGCGCAATGCGTCGGCGATGGCGGGATCGGTGCCGATGCTGAGCGCCAGATAGCGGCCGATCTGGCCTTGCAGTTCGGGGAATTCGCCCACGGTGGCGGAGACGAGATCGGCCTTGGCGAGGCGGGCGGCGGCTTCGGCCTGCGCCGGATCGGCCGGCACCGCTCCGCTCTCGCACAGCCACTTCGCCAGCGCGGCGACGCGCTCCACCTTGTCGGCCAGCGTGCCCAGTTTCTCGTGGAAGACGATGCTCTCCAACTTGGGCAGGAAGCCCTCAAGCCCATGCGCCTTCACGAAGGCGACATCCTGCTCCCAGAAGAAGCGCGCATCGGACAGGCGGGCGGAGAGCACGCGCTGGTTGCCGTGGGTGATGGCGGCACCGCCGTCGTTGGCCTCCAGATTGGCCACGCAGATGAAGGCGGGGGCCAGCGCGCCCGCGCTTGTCGCAAGCGCGAAATATTTCTGGTTGGTGCGCATGGTGAGGACGATCACCTCGCGCGGCACCGACAGGAAGGCGGGATCGAAGCGGCCCAGCAGCGGCACCGGCCATTCGGTGAGGCCGGCGTTTTCGGCCACCAGTCCTTCATCCGGGATCAACGACAGGCCGGCTTCGGCGGCGAGTTCGGCGGCGCGGGCGGCGATGATCTGCCGGCGCTCCGCACTGGAGGCCAGCACGCGGGCGGCGCGCAATTGTTCCAGATAGGTGGCGGCGCTGGTGATGCTCAAGCTTCCGGGCGCATGGATGCGATGCCCGCGCGTCTCGCGACCGGAGGTGAGGCCATGCACCTCGCACGGCACCACCGCATCATCCAGCAGCGCCACGATGCCGGTCAGCGGCCGCACCCACCTCGGACTTGCTGTGGACTGGCTCGGCGCACCCCAGCGCATTGATTTGGGCCAGGCAAAATCGCGCACGATCTGCGGGATGATCTCGGCGAGAATATCTGACGCCGGCCGCCCTTCCCGGCGCAGCACCGCGAACAGCACGATGCCCTTGGACGTCTCGCGCTCTTCCAACTGCTCGCGGGTCAGGCCCGTCTTCTTCAGGAAGCCTTCGATGGCCTGTGCCGGCGCCGTGGCGGCCGGGCCCTTCACTTCCTCGGCGCTGCCTTCGCTGGCGGCGGCCACATCATCGGCAATCAGCCACAGCCGGCGCGGGGTGGCGTCGGCGGTCACCGCACCATGGGCAAGGCCGGCGGCCTTCAGCGCGTCCGTGAAGCGGGTGCGCAGTTGTTCGGCCGCCGCCGCCTGCATGCGGGCCGGGATTTCCTCGGACTGGAGCTCAAGCAGGAACTTCACGACTGCTGCTCCACCCACACATCGGCCACGGCCTTCACCAGATCGCGCACGCGGCCGATATAGGCTTGGCGTTCCGCCACCGAAATCACGCCGCGCGCATTGAGCAGGTTGAACAGGTGACTGGCCTTGATCGCCTGATCATAGGCCGGCAGCGGCAATTTCTGCGCCACCAGCGCTCGGCATTCCTCGCTCACGTCCTTGAAATGCTGGAACAGGCGTTCGGTGTTGGCGTGCTCGAAATTATAGGCGCTGAACTGCTGCTCGTTCTTCAGGAACACGTCCCCATACGACACGCCGGCATCGTTGTAGGCCAGATCGTACACATTCTCGACGCCCTGGATATACATGGCCAGCCGTTCGAGACCGTAGGTGAGTTCGCCGGCAACGGGCGCGCAATCATGGCCGGCCACCTGCTGGAAATAGGTGAACTGGCTCACCTCCATACCGTCGCACCACACTTCCCAGCCCAGGCCCCAGGCGCCCAATGTGGGGCTTTCCCAGTCATCCTCCACGAAGCGGATATCATGTTTGGCGCGGTCCACGCCGATGGCATCCAGACTGCCCAGATACAGCCCGATCAGATCGGGCGGGCTGGGCTTCAGGATGACCTGAAACTGGTAATAATGCTGCAGCCGGTTGGGGTTCTCGCCATAGCGGCCGTCCGACGGCCGGCGGCTGGGCTGCACATAACAGGCGTTCCAGTGCGCCGGCCCAAGGCTGCGCAGCGTGGTGGCCGGGTGGAAGGTTCCGGCCCCCACCTCCACGTCGTAAGGTTGCAGGATCACGCAGCCATGGCCGCCCCAGTAGTTCTGGAGCGCGAGGATCATCGACTGAAAGGATAGGGACTTCGTCACGGGTTGGCCCTTAGCGGGCGCGGGCGGATATGGTCAATCAGCCACAAGCCAATCGAGGATGGCCTTGTCGTCGGCCGGGTCGATCGGTGCGCCATAGACAGTGCGCATCTTGGCGATGGTTTCGCCCCATTGCACGCGCGTCAGGCGCGGCTGCGCGGTGATCATCGCAGCCGAATGGCAGGCCAGGCAATTGTTGTTGGCGGCATCGGCGGACACGCCATAACGTTCGGGCAGCAGGCCTTCTGCATCGGGCAGAGTCACGGCCAGCGGCCTGGCAGGCGGCGCGGCGGCCACCAGCGCCAGCGCGGCCATTGCGAGCAGGACACGCATCAGGCGATCTCCACGGCAACGGCTTCCACCCCGGCGCGGTTGTAGCCGGATGGGTTCCAGTTCTGGCGCAGCGGCTGTGTCACACCATTCGCATTGGTGGCGCGCGCCAATATGCTGTGCTTGCCTGGCGGCAGCGCCAGCGCCCCCCGGAAACGCCGGAAGGCATAACGGCCATGATCCGGGCCCAACTGCGCCGGCACCCACGAAGTGCCGCCATCGGCCGACAGTTCCACCATGGCCACGCCGTGATCGCCGCCCAGCGCCACGCCCTGCACCGGCGTGACGGGGCGTGCCGGCAGGCGGGCGCCGCTGGCAATGTTCGTCACCAGCGCGCGCGGCCGCATGGTGGTGACCGGCACGCGCTGCCCGGCCGGACTGGCGGGATCGACATCGGCGAGGCTGTTGGCCGGCTGCAGATAGGCCTTGGCCATCCAGAAACCGTCGTCTGGCCGGTCAAGCACCTCGATCTGATCGAGCATCTTCACCCAATAGGTGCTGTACCAGCCGGGCACCACCAGCCGCAGCGGAAAGCCATTCAACAGCGGCAGCGGCTGCCCGTTCATGCCCCAGGCAATCAGCACGTCATCGCTGAGCGCGTGATCGATCGGCAGGCTCTTGGCGTAATCAGGGGCGCTATCCACCACCGGCGCGTCCAAGCCGCTGGCACGCACGGCCACCGCGCCGGGCTTGATGCCGGCCAGCGCCAGCACGTCCTTCAGGCGCACGCCTTCCCACAGCGCGTTGCCCATCGCGCCATTGCCCCACTGGGCGCCGGCCATGCGCGGCGCGAACAGGCCGCGGCCATTGCCGGCGCACTGGTTCACCGCCGCAATCTCCACGCGCGGCAGCCGGGCCAGCGCGTCGAGCGAGAGGGTCCGCGGCTTCGTCACATGGCCGGTGATGCGCAGCCGGTGGCGAGCGGGATCAACCTCGAGCGGGAACGGATAATGCCAGCGCACATAGAAGCGATCATTGGGCGTGAAATCAGCTTCGTCGAACACGCTGAGCGGCGTTTCCAGCAGCGGCGGCGTGGAGCGCTGCAAGATCATCTCGCCCTTCTGCGGGAAGCCGCGCGTGGTGGGCCTGAGGCCGTTGTCCGCAAAGCCCAGATCAACCTGCGCTGCGGCAGGCGCGGCCAATGCGGAGGCGATCAGGGTGCGACGGGTGAGCATGGGGATGGTGTAGCGGCCCATGGGGCCCAACGCCAGTCAGGCCCCATGGAGGATATGCATCACGTCCCCGTCGGCCACCACATACTCCTTGCCTTCGGCGCGCAGCTTGCCGGCGTCCTTGGCCGGGCCTTCGCCGCCCAGTGTGACATAATCATCGAACGCGATGGTTTCGGCGCGGATGAACTTCTTTTCAAAGTCGCCGTGGATCTCGCCTGCGGCCTGCGGGGCCTTCGAACCCTTCTTCACCGTCCACGCGCGGGCTTCCTTGGGGCCAACGGTGAAGAAGGTGATGAGGCCGAGCAGTTCGTACGCCGCACGCACCACACGGGCGAGGCCCGTCTCGTGCAGGCCGAGGCTTTCCAGATATTCCTGGCGGTCGGCGGGGTCCATCGTGGCAATCTCGGCCTCGATGGCGGCCGAAACCACCACGGCGCGGGCACCGATGCCGGCCGCCATCTTCGCCACCGCCTCGCTGTGGGCGTTGCCGGTGGCGGCGCTGGCTTCCTCCACGTTGCACACATAGAGCACCGGCTTGGTGGTGAGAAGCTGGGCGTTCTTCAGCGCGCGGGCCTCTTCCTCGTCCTTCGGTTCGGTCAGGCGGGCGGGCTTGCCGGCCTTCAGCAGCTCAAGCGCCTGGGACAGCACGGCCACCTGAACCTTGGCCTCCTTGTCGCCTTGCGCGGCCTTCTTGGCCAGCGCCGGCACGCGCTTTTCCAGGCTTTCAAGGTCAGCCAGCATCAGCTCGGTCTCGACCGTTTCGGCATCCTCCACCGGGTCCACGCGGCCCGCCACGTGGGTCACATCGTCATCCTCGAAGCAGCGCAGCACGTGGGCAATGGCGTCCGTCTCGCGGATGTTGGCGAGGAACTGGTTGCCCAGCCCTTCGCCCTTCGATGCGCCCTTCACGAGACCCGCAATGTCGGTGAAGCCAAGCTGCGTCTCGATGATCTTCTGCGATTTGGCGATGGCGGCCAGCCGGTCGAGCCGCGGATCGGGCACCGCCACGTTGCCCACATTGGGCTCGATCGTGCAGAAGGGATAATTGGCCGCCTGTGC
>JALOSK010000168.1 GCA_025458465.1 Sandarakinorhabdus sp.
CGCTCGCCCGCATCGGCCTCCAGCGCCAGCCGCCGCGGCGTGCCGCCCACTTCATGGGCGCGCAGGGGCCGGCTGAATTCGGGAGTCCCGCCATGCCTTGGCGCGCTCAAGCCGTGGTCTCCATCTCGCCGGCGGCCAGCCGCGTGAACGGCGTTGCAGTCAGCCGTGCCGAAAGGCGCCCGGCTTCCGCCACCAGCCATTGCACCGCGGCTTCCGGCGCATCGGCACCGCGCAGCAGGTTGCGGCGGATGGCATCGGCCATGGCCTCGGCATCGCCGCGCGCGCCGCGATAGGCGCCCAGCCGGCCCCCCAGCGCCGCCATCATCTTGCCCAGGTGCTTGGGCACCACCTGTTCGCCGATGCCGTCCTGGATCAGATTGCCTTCCATGTCGGTCAGGAAATGATCGGCAAGATCGGCGGAAAGCTGCGCGGCCGGGTGACGCGGATTCCGGCCGGTTTCCTCCTCCAGCCGCAACAGCAGCAGCGACAGCACCAGCACGATCATGTCGAACCGGCCATCCAGCGTGTCGGGCACCTGGCCCTGCGTGTACCAGCCGGGGCGGCGCGCTTCGGCCACCACGGCGCTGTAGAGACGTTCCACCGGCGCAGAACTGCCGCGCGCCACGAGGCGCTTCAAGGATGCGATAAGACCCATGGCCAAGGTGCTAGCATAATCGTTGCGGCTGTCATAATGAACTCCCCGAACGGATTGTCGCTCCCCCTGCCGGAGCGTCTGCGTTGACCCGCGCCGGAGTTTATGATGAGCCGTTTCGTGATGAACCGCATCCCTGTTTTCGCCGTGATGGTCACCGCCGCGCTGCTGGCGTCAGGCTGTTCGCGCATGAAGGCCAGCCAGGGCTATCTGATCGATGAAACATTGTTCACCTCGATCCTGCCGGGGGTGGACAACCGCGAATCGGTGTCGCGCACGCTGGGCCGGCCCACCTTTGCCGGCCAGTTCGAGAATGGCAGCTGGTATTATGTCAACCGCCTGACGGGCCAATATGCCTTCGTTGCTCCCAAGACGCTGCAACAGCAGATCCTGGTGGTCAGTTTCGACGAGGCCGGCAACGTGTCGAAGGTGGAACGCCGCGGCATGGAAAAAATCGCCCGCATCAACCCGGTGGGCGACAAGACGCCGACGCTGGGCCGTGACGAGGGCTTCTTTGCCGAGCTGTTCGGCAATATCGGCGCCGTGGGCTCCGCCGGTGGCCCGCTTGGCGGCGTGCCCACCGGACGAGACGGGCCGCGCTGACGCGCGCGCCGGCGGGACGCTGACATGAGGCCCGCTGCCGTGTTCGGAGCCGGATTGCTGGTGGCCGCTGGCACAGCGTCGGCCCAGACGAGCCCGCCCGCGCCGCCGGCAGCAGACAAGGCCGACGCCATTGCACAGCCGCTGCTGACCGGGCATCGCCGGCCTGCCGCGGCACAGGATGTGCCGGCGTTCCTGTGGTGGGCCAGCCCGGCCGATCGCGATGCGACGGGGCCGGACACGCTGGCCGATGCGCTACGGGCTGCGCCGGGCCTGTGGGCGGCGCCGGCGCCCGGCGATGGCACCCGGCTGCTGGCGGTGCGGCACGGCCGGGTGCTGCCGGGGTTGCTGCTGTCGGGTGCGCCGCTGCCGTCCACCACGGCGCTGCCGCTGTTCGATCTTGATCTGGTGCTGGGTGATGGGGTCACCGCACTGGCGGATGGCGCGCCGGGCGCCGGCGGCGCGGCCGGCACGCTGTCGCTGGATCTGCGGCGGCCCGGCGATGCGCTGGCTGGCATGGGGGAATTTGCCGCTGGTGGCTTTGGCAGCCGGCGCGCGCTGGGCCGGCTGGACCTGCCGGCGGCGCCGGGCATCCGCATCGGGCTGGCCGGCGTGCTGCACCATGATCTGGGCACGCTGTTCAACAGCAGCACCGGCGAACGCCTCAACCGCCAGCAGCGCGGCGGCATCGCCGGCATGCTGGATATCGATGTGACGCCGCAACTGGCCTGGCGGGCAACGCTGGCCACCGTGCGCAACCAGGCCGGCAACCTGCCCGGCTTCACCTGTGATCCGGGTGATCCCGAACGCTGTGATGGGCGTTTTGCCAGCACCGGGCAGATATTGGCGTCCACGGGCCTGCCCACCGCCCGCTGGGGGCCGATCGGTGCCGATCTGGCCGGCCAGCCGCTGGGCCAGCGCGCCGATCTGACGCTGTTTGCCTCGGCGCTGGCGTGGGATGTGGGCGCGGTGACGCTGTCGCTTGATCAATCGCTGGCGCGGCAGACGGGGCAGCGCGGGCTTGATCTGGCCGATGGCCGCCGGCTGGATGCGCTGGCCGTGCCGGCCGGTCTGGACAGTGGCGGTTATGGCCTGATCGCCCGCAGCCGGGACAGCGTGGAACGCCATCAGTTGTCCGCCGACATGACGCTCGGTCCGCTGGCCCTGCGCGCGGGCGCGGCTGTGCAGCGTGAAACCCGCTGGCGGCGGCAGGCCGATACCGAGGCGGGCACGGTGCTGGCCGATCGCGCGCTGGAACAGCGCCACGAGGAACGCAGCCTGTTTGCTTCCGCCCGGTTGAAGCCGGTGGCCGGACTGGAACTGATGGCCGGCGTGAAAATGGCCGGCAACGATCTTTCGATCAGCGTTGATGATCGCCGCGGCGGGTGCGCGCCCTGCCTGCAACCGGCTGGGTCGGCGCGTCAGTCCAGGCAGCTTGCCACGCCGGAATTCGCCATCGGCTGGCGGCCCGGTGGGGCGGGCGCGCTGCTGCTGTTTGCGCGGTCTGCCCGCACGGCGCGGCTGCCGGGCTGGAACCTGCTGGCGCGCGAAACGGCGGATCTGACCGCGCTGCCGGCGGAAACCGGCTGGCACCACGAAGCCGGCGCCAAGGCCGATCTGGCCGGCGGCCGGCTGCGCATCAATGCAGCGGCCTTCACCGCCAGCACCCGATCGGCGGTGCCGGCCATGCTGGACGTCGATCCGCTGGCCGCCATCGTGCCGGCCGACATGACGGCGCGGGGGCTGGATCTGGCGGTGGTGGCGCGGCCGGTCGCCGCGCTGGAACTGGCCGGCACGCTGGCCGTGCAACGGGTGCGCTGGCAGGGCGTGGTGCCAGCCGGCGCGCCGTCGCGGCCGCTGTTCGCGCCCGATGCAACCGCCAGCCTGGCGGCGTCCTGGCGGCAGACGTTGCCCGGCACCGGCGCCAATCTGGTGCCGCGCATCGGCGTGCAGTGGCGCAGCGAAATGGCCGTGGCCGCTGGTGATGTGCTGTCGGCAGATGGCGCCGGGTTGCTGGCGGGCGGCATCGCCCCCGGCGGCTGGCAGGTGAACGCCGCGCTGCAGATGGAAATTCCCGATGGCGGCTGGCTGATGAGCCTGGAGTGCCGCAATTGCCTTGATCGCGCCCTTGTGGATGGCGCCGTGGCCGGCCTGCCGGTGCTCAACACGCCGCGTTGGTGGCAGCTGCGCTTCACAAGACGCTTTTGAAAGCGCCATTTTGCGCCAAGATGGTTGCAACAATGTCACGCATCTGTCGCTTTTCGCGCCCCTGTTGGTGGGCGCACATGATTTTCCCCCTTGCGCGTTGGCCAACATGCCCGCTTAAAGGCCGTTTATCAGGGTCACTGATGCACTGGGCCCACTGGGGGGCCGCATAGAGATGAAGGGGAATGCAATGGCCAATGAAGCCAAGAGCGGTCGCAACACGTCGGCCCTCATGAAGCCGCTCACGCCGCAGGGCCCGCTGGCCGCTGTTGTTGGTTCTGATCCGCTGCCGCGCGGCCAGGTGGTTGCCAAGGTGTGGGACTATATCCGCGCCAACAACCTGCAGAAGCCGACCGACAAGCGCGTGATCATCGCCGACGCCAAGCTGAAGCCGATCTTCGGCAAGGACGAAGCGACCATGTTCGAAATGAACAAGTTCATCGCCCAATATCTGAAGTAAGAGACCGGGCGTCGCCTGACCGGCCGGAGGGGGACGGGGCAGGCAACAGGATCAGGGGCGCTGCCGGAACACGGCGGCGCCCCTTTTCGTTCTAGTCCGCGATCTTGCGCAGGCGTGCGATGAAGAAGCCATCGATGCCGCCCGCCACCTGCCCCGGCAGCGTGCGCACGAAGCCTTCGGGCGTTGGCAGCAAGCCGGCCGGCAGTTCGTCGGCACCGATGAGATCGCGCGGCGCGCCGGCAATCACCCGCTCGGCAATGCGTTCCCCCTCACGCGGATCAAGGCTGCAGGTGGCGTAGACGATGCGGCCGCCCGGCTTCAGCCAGGCCGTCGCGCGCCGCAACAGCGCCGCCTGCAACATGGTGATCGGCGCCAGATCCGCATGCCCCTTCAGGTGCAGCACGTCGGGGTGGCGGCGGAAGATGCCGGTGGCCGAACAGGGCGCATCCAGCAGGATATGGTCGTAAAGACCGTCGGGCTGCCAGCGCAGCGCATCGGCGCATACCAGTGTGGCGCTCAACCCGGTGCGTTCCAGATTCTGGCGCACGCGCTCCAGCCGGTCTTCGGAAACGTCCAGCGCCGTGACCTCGCAGCCACGCGCCGCCAGTTGCAGCGTCTTGCCGCCCGGCGCCGCACACAGATCGAGCACGCGATCCCCTGCCGTGGCCGGCAGCAGCCGCGCCGGCAGGCTGGCGGCAAGATCCTGCACCCACCAGGCGCCTTCGGCAAAGCCGGGCCAATCGGTCACGCTGCCCTTGCGGGCCGTGCGGACATGGCCGGGGGCAAGGCTGATGCCTTCGAGCGCGGTCGCCCAGTGATCGGTTTCCTCGGGGTTTTTCAGCGTGAGATCGGTCGCCGGTTCCTCGGCCAATTGCGCGCTGGCGGCTTCGGCTGCCGCTGCACCCCAGTCACGCGCCCACTGGATGTCGAA
>JALOSK010000169.1 GCA_025458465.1 Sandarakinorhabdus sp.
GCGACGGCGGCGGCCAGTGCGGTGGATGCCGCAACCGGTGCCGATGTGATCGTGACGATGCTGCCGGCCGGCACGCACGTGAAGGCGGCCCATGAAGGCCAGTTGTTCGCGGCGGCCGGCAAGGATGCAGTGCTGATCGATTGTTCCACCATCGATGTTGTCACCGCCAAGGCGCTGGGCGAGGCCGCGGCCGCCCGCGGGCTCGCCATGGTGGATGCCCCGGTGTCAGGTGGCACGGCGGCAGCCGATGCCGGCACGCTTACCTTCATGGTGGGTGGGCCTGAAGCGGCGTTCAAAAAGGCGCGGCCCGTGCTGGAAGCGATGGGCAAGGCGGTGATCCACGCTGGCGGGCCGGGCATGGGGCAGGCCGCCAAGATCTGCAACAACATGATCCTGGGCGCCACCATGATCGCCACCGCCGAAGCTTTCGTGCTGGCCGAGAAGCTGGGGCTGGAGGCGCAGACCTTCTTCGACATTTCCAGCAAGGCGAGCGGGCAGAGCTGGAGCATGACGAGTTACTGCCCGGTCCCCGGTCCGGTGCCCGCCTCGCCCGCCAACCGCGATTATCAGGGCGGATTCGCTGCTGCGCTGATGCTGAAGGATCTGAAGCTGGCGATGGCGGCGGCGCAGGCCGCCGGTGCCAGCGTGCCGATGGGTGCACAGGGCGAGGCGCTCTATCAGCTGTTCGTCAACAACGGCGGTGCCGCCCGGGATTTCTCCGGCATCATCAACCTGTTGCGCGGCTGATCTTGCAATTCGGGCCTTGACCTTCGCCCTGCCGGCCTGTCACCTTCGCTGCGGGTCAGCTTTGCAAGGGAGTTTTCGATGGGCCGCATCTTTGCCCTGCTGATCCTGTGTGCGCTGGCGCTGCCGGCGATGGCTGCCCCGCCACCGCTCAGCCTGTTCGGGCAATTGCCCAACGTCTCCACCATCGAACTGTCGCCCGATGGCAGCCGCTGGGCCGCAGTGATGGGGGATGAAAAATCGGCGCAGATCCAGGTGCGGTCGGTGGCCGACAACAAGCTGCTGGCGGTGTCTCCGGCCGAAAAGTCCAAGGTGCGCGATGTTACCTGGGTCGGAAATGATCATGTGATTGCCACGATTTCGGCAACGCAACGCCTGGGGTTTCTCGACAATCGCGTGGTCGAAAGCGTGTTCCTGCTCGATCTTGATCTGTCGAAGGGCAAGGATTGGAAACTGCTGCTGACCGATCTTCACAATGCCGTCCGCCAGGCCGCCGGCATCCCGCGCCCAGTGATCCGCGATGGCCGCCCCTTCGTGGTGGTTCCGGTGTTCTTCGCCCGCAATGAAACCTACACGTTGTCGCTGGCCGAGGTCGATCTGGTTCGCCAGAAAAGCTATATCACCTTCTTTGGCACGCCCGAAACCATCGGATGGGTGGTCGGCACCGACGGCAAGCCGGCGGCCCGCATCGATTATACCAGCGGCTCGGGCGATTGGCGGCTGATGGTGCGGCAAGGCACCGATTATCGCGCGATATACAGCGAAAAGGCGCCGCTCGATCAGCCTTATGTAGCCTCGTTCGGGCGCGAAGCCGGCATCCTGCTGCTCGGCAGCCACAAGAGCGGAGATTGGGAGGAGTTCGAGGTCAATCTGGCCAGTGGCACGGTCAGCGGGCCCACCACGGCCTACAACGGCGACAATGTCATTACCGATCGGCGCACGCGCACCGTGGTCGGCACCGTCGACACCGGGCTGGACCAGGTCGAGTATAATTTCTTCGATCCGTCCGATGCCAGCCTGTGGCGCGGGCTGGCGCGTTCCTTCGCCGGTGAACAGGTGCGGCTGGAAAGCTGGAGCGATGATCGCCAGACCATCATCGTGGGTGTCGATGGCCCCAAGAACGGCGTTGGCCTGTTTCTGATCGATCGCCGCCGCCGCACCGCAAGTCCGCTGGCGTTGCGTTACAACGGCATAGGCCCGGATGAGCTCAATCCGGTTTCCACCTTCACCTACAAGGCGGCCGACGGCCTCGACATTCCGGCCTATCTCACCCTGCCGCGCGGTCGCGCGGCCAAGGCGCTGCCGCTGGTGGTGCTGGCGCACGGCGGGCCGGCAGCGCGGGACACGCCGGGTTTCGACTGGTGGGCGCAGGCGCTGGCCAGTCGTGGCTATGCCGTGCTGCAGCCGCAGTTCCGCGGCTCTGAAGGCTTTGGCGAGGCACATCTGCAAGCCGGCTATGGCCAGTGGGGCCGCAAGATGCAGACCGACCTGTCGGACGGGGTACGCGATCTGGTGAAGAAGGGCACGGTGGACGCCCGGCGCGTCTGCATCGCCGGTGCATCCTATGGCGGCTATGCGGCGATGGCCGGCGTGACGCTCGATCCCGACGTCTATCGCTGTGCGTCGGCCGTGGCCGGCGTGTCCGATCTTCGGCGCATGCTGGTCACTGAGGCGCGCGACGCTGGTGGCAGCAAGAATGCGACCCTGCGCTATTGGCAGCGGTTCATGGGCGCCAAGGACAAGAACGACACCAGCATCGATGCCTTTTCGCCGGCGAAGCAGGTGGCGCGGTTGAAGGCGCCCCTGCAGCTGATCCACGGCAAGGATGACAGCGTGGTGCTGCTGGAACAAAGCCAGCTGATGGCCGATGCCATGAAGGCCGCCGGCAAGCCGGTGGACATGCTGGTGCTGCCCGGGGAGGATCACTGGCTGTCCACGCCCGCCACCCGCATCGCCCTGCTGGAGGCGCAGGTCGCGTTCCTCGAAAAGCACAACCCGCCCAACTGAACCATCTGTCCTGCGGCGTGGGCGCAGTGGCGTTTTCGCCGCGCTCGCGCTATGCGCCTCGCCATCATGGAACAGCCGATCATCTTTGCGCTGCCCAAGGGGCGCATCCTGAAGGAGGCGCTGCCCCTGCTGGCGCAGATCGGCATTGTGCCGGAACCGGATTTTTCGGACGAGAACAGCCGGAAGCTGACCTTTGCCACCAGCCGCAATGACGTTCGCATCATCCGGGTGCGCAGCTTTGATGTGGCCACCTTCGTGGCGTTCGGCGCGGCGCAGCTGGGCATCGCCGGCAATGATGTGCTGATGGAGTTCGACTTTTCCGAAATCTATGCGCCGGTGGATCTGGGCATCGGCAAATGCCGCCTTTCGGTCGCGCAGCCGGCCGCGCTCGATCCGGACCTCTCCCGCTTGAGCCATGTCCGGGTGGCCACGAAATATCCATCGCTCACCCGCCGGCATTTCGCTGGGCGCGGCCTGCAGGCGGAAGTCATCAAGCTGAACGGTGCGATGGAGCTGGCGCCGCTGGTGGGCCTTTCAAGCCGCATCGTCGATCTGGTTTCCACCGGCAAGACGCTGGCCGAAAACGGCCTGAAGGAAGTTGAGGTGATCGCCGAGATCAGCAGCCGCCTGATCGCCAACCGCGCCGCCTTCAAGACTGATCCGCGCGTCGTGGCGATCATCAACGCCCTGCGCGACATCACGGAAAATGCAGATGCCGCAGCGGCTTGACGCCAGCGATCCCGGCTTTGCCGCCGTCTTTGCCGCGCTGGTGGATGCCAAGCGCGACGATGCCGCCGATGTGTCTGCCACCGTGTCCGGCATCATCGCCGGCGTGAAGGCGCGCGGTGATGCGGTGGTCGCGGAACTGACAGCCCGGTTTGATCGTGTCGATCTGGACACGGTGGGCTGGGAGATCCCGTCGGCCGATCTGGATGCGGCGCTGGCCGGCCTGGCGCCAGAGCTGCGCGCCGCGCTTGATCTGGCCGCCGCCCGCATCCGCGCCTTCCACGAACGGCAGAAGCCGCAGGGCAATGATGCGGTGGATGCTGCCGGTGTGCGCACCGGTGTGCGCTGGACCCCGGTGGATGCTGCCGGCCTCTATGTGCCGGGCGGGCGCGCGGCCTATCCGTCATCCGTGCTGATGAACGCCATTCCCGCCATGGTGGCCGGCGTGCGCGATCTCATCATGGTGACGCCGACGCCGGGCGGCGAAGCCAATCCGCTGGTGCTGGCCGCGGCGCGCGTGGCCGGTGTGTCGCGCGTGTTCCGCATCGGCGGCGCGCAGGCGATTGCGGCGCTGGCGTTCGGCACGGCGACCATTCCCAAGGTGGACGTGATTACCGGGCCGGGCAATGCCTTCGTGGCCGAAGCCAAGCGCCAGCTCTATGGCGTGGTGGGCATCGACATGGTGGCCGGGCCATCGGAAGTCGTCATCGTCTCCGACGGCCAGTCCAACCCGGACTGGATTGCCGCCGATCTCCTGGCGCAGGCCGAACATGATCCGGTGGCGCAATCCATCCTGATCACCACCAGCGCTGCCGAGGCCGATGCCGTGGAAGCTGCCGTGGCGCGCCAGCTGGAAACGCTGGCCACCGCCGCGGTGGCTGGCGCGTCGTGGCGGGATTACGGCGCCATCATCACCATCCCCGATCTCGCCGCCGCGCTGCCGCTGCTCGATGCGCTGGCCGCCGAGCATGCGGAATTGATGGTGGATGATCCGGATTGGCTGTTTGCCCGCATGCGCCATGCCGGTTCGGTGTTCCTGGGCCGGCACACGCCGGAGGCGGCCGGCGATTATCTGGCCGGGCCCAACCATGTGCTGCCCACGGGGCGCCGCGCGCGCTTTGCTTCCGGGCTCAGCGTGGTGGATTTCATGAAGCGCACCACCTTCCTCGATTGCGGTCCGCGCGGGCTGGCGGCGATCGGCCCGGCCGGTGCAGCCATCGCCGATGTGGAAGGGCTTGCTGCCCACGCCGCCTCGATCCGGCTGCGCCTGGCCTAAAGCCCGTACACCGCCCGTTCGAAGGCTTGCACCACGTTCAGTGCAGCCGGTTCACCGAATGGCAGATGCTGCATCAGCAGCACCGCGGCGA
>JALOSK010000170.1 GCA_025458465.1 Sandarakinorhabdus sp.
GCCATCACGTCGTCGGGCACGTCGTAATTGCCCCACACGGTCTGCACATCGTCGTCATCTTCCAGCGCGTCGATCAGCTTCAGCAGTTGCGCGGCGTCATCGGCGCCCACCGTCACCATCGTGCCAGGCTTCCACGCCAGCTTGGCCTGGCCGCCTTCGCCCAGCACCGGCTCCAGCGCGCGCGCCACTTCGTGCAAATTCTCGATGCCCACCCAGATCTCGTGGCCATCCTCGCTCGATTGCACATCGTCGGCGCCGGCTTCCAACGCGGCTTCGAACACCGCATCCGCCGTGCCGACGGCGGCCGGATAGGAAATCAGGCCCAGCCGTTCGAAGCCATGGGACACGCTGCCCGAAGCGCCCAGGTTGCCGCCGTTCTTGGCGACGATGGTGCGCACGTTGGTGGCGGTGCGGTTGCGATTGTCGGTGAGGGTTTCGATGATCAGGCTCACGCCGCCGGGGCCAAAGCCTTCGTAACGCACCTCTTCATAATTGGCCGTGTCGCCGCCCTGCGATTTGTCGATGGCGCGCTGGATATTGTCCTTGGGCATGCCTTCGGCGCGGGCGGCCAGCACAGCGGCGCGCAGGCGCGGATTGTTGGCCGGATCCGGCATGCCCATCTTGGCCGCCACGGTGATTTCGCGGGACAGCTTGGAGAAAAGGGCGCTGCGCTTTTTGTCCTGCGCGCCCTTGCGGTGCATGATGTTCTTGAATTTGCTATGGCCGGCCATGGTGCTTCGTCTGTTGGCAAAAGGATGGCCGCGGCCTTAGCAACCGGCGCCGCAAACGGCAATCAGCCCAGCTTCACCGCCGTGCCGCTCGCCGCCACCATCAACATGGAATCGCTGGCGCCCAGCGCATTGAAATTCAACTGCACGCCAATCACCGCATCGGCACCCAGCCTTGCAGCATGGTGCCGCATTTCGGCCAGCGCCTCTTCGCGCGCCTGCTGCATGACGGTTTCCCAACTTGCGGCGCGGCCACCCACGATGTCACGGATTCCGGCGAAGAAATCGCGGAAGATATTGGCCCCCATGATCGCCTCCCCCGACACGACGCCCAGATAATCGGCCACCTTGCGGCCTTCGACGGTGGGTGTGGTGGTGATGATCATCGCGCTCTCCCTCAGGCCAGGTTGGCAACAGCCTGTTTCAACATCACGCCGCACAGATGCGCGCGATAGTCGGCACCGGCGTGGATGTCGCTGTTCAGGTCATCGGCCGGCATGGCAGGCCCGTCGCGGCCCGCCGCCAGCGCGGCTTCGGCATCCGTCCAGCGGAACACGCCCGGCCCGGCACCGGTGACAGCCACGCGCCAGGCATCGGTGGACTCGCCGGCAAACCGCGCCACGAACACGCCGACAATGGCATAGCGGGACGCCGGGTGGCGGAACTTGGCATAGGCCGCCGCCTGCGGGATGGCGAAGCCGATGCGCGTGATGATCTCGCCATCGGCCAGCGCGGTGGCGAACATGCCCTGGAAGAAATCGTCGGCCGCGTGGGTGGCGCGATCGGTTTCGATCACCGCGTCA
Source organism: Sandarakinorhabdus sp. (assembly GCA_025458465.1). Classification (GTDB taxonomy): domain Bacteria; phylum Pseudomonadota; class Alphaproteobacteria; order Sphingomonadales; family Sphingomonadaceae; genus Sandarakinorhabdus. The sequence goes on from JALOSK010000170.1 coordinate 1,532, forward strand.
AGCGCCAGCACGGCGGCGGGATAATCGGCGGCCGGATCATTGTTGGCCACGCTGCCGCCCAAAGTCCCCCGATTGCGCACCTGCGCATCACCAATGCCGGCCGCAAGGCAGGCCAGCGCCGGGATCGCCGCGGCACCGGCCGCCACATCGGCATGGCGGGTCATCGCGCCGATCCACAACCGGTCGGCGTCGCGGGCGATGCCAGCAAGGCCAAGGCCGGAAAGATCCACCAGCGCATCGGGCATGCGCAGGCGCGATTTCATGGCGGGGATCAGCGTGTGGCCGCCGGCCAGATAGGCCGCCTCGCCACCCGACGTGAACTGCGCCGTGGCTTCCGAAAGGCTGCGCGGGCGATGCAGGGCGAAATCATGCATTCGCCGTCTCCCCAACGGTTTCCATCGCGGCGGCGCCGGCCACGATCGCCTTGATGATGTTCACATAACCGGTGCAGCGGCACAGATTGCCTTCCAGCTCGTGCGCCACCAGTTCGGGCGTCAGCTGCGTGCCGTGCTTGCGCACGATTTCCAGCCCGGCGATCACCATGCCCGGCGTGCAGAAGCCACATTGCAGGCCGTGCGCCTCGCGGAACGCGGCCTGCATCGGATGCAACGCTTGCGGACTGCCGAGCCCTTCGATGGTGGTGATCGCCGCGCCTTGCGCCTGCGCCGCCAGCATGGTGCAGGCCTTCACGGCCTGGCCATCCACCAGCACGTTGCAGGCGCCGCACTGGCTGGTGTCGCAGCCGATGTGGGTGCCGGTCAGGCCCAACTGGTCGCGCAGCACCTCCACCAGCAGCGTGGCGGCCGGCGCCTCGACACCATGGGCCTTGCCGTTGATGGTCAGCGTCATCTGCATGGACATTTCCTCTGGCATCAGACTAGCCGGCACCGGCACGGGCGGCAATCAGCCCTTTCGCGCCGCCATCATCTGCCGCAAGCCTTCGGCCTGTTCGGCAATCGCCTGCGCACCCAGTTCGCTGGCCTTGGCGCGCGCCCACCAGGCGGCAAGGCCGGGCTGCGCTGCCACCAGTGCCTTGGTCGGCATCGGGCCATCCAGTGCATCCAGGAAGAAGAACAGCGGGATCAGCGCGGCATCGGCCTGGGTGAAACGATCGCCCACGGCAAATTCATCGTCGGCGCGGCGATAATGCTCGATATAGCCCAGCGCCTCGCCCATGCCCTTCAGGGCATCGGGCACGCCGGCCGGGTTCTCGCGGCCCCGGAACAGGCCGCCCAGTTGCGGCACCATGTACACATCGGCCAGCCGGATCAGCAGCCGCACGCGCGCCGCGTCCTTTTCATCGGCCGGCAGCAACGACGGGCCGGGCAGCGCCGCATCCAGATATTCGGCAATCACCTGGCTTTCCGGCAGCGCCAGATCGCCATCCACCAGCAGCGGCATCTTGCCCGTCGGGCACAGCGCCAGATATTCCGGGCACTTTATGCCACCTTCGAAATCGCCCAGCGCCACGTCCGCGCCCTTGGCGCGGCTCACCAGCAACGGCCGCATCACGAATGGTGAAAGCTTGCCCCCGTAAAGCTTCATGCCCGTTTTCCCTTCAAAGGCCGATGGCGGCGCGATAGGTTTCCAGCAGCGCCTCGGCTTCCTGCCGGGCGGCCGTTTCCATCTTCCGCAGCCGCACCAGCGTCTTCATCGTCTTGATGTCGAACCCGGTGGCCTTGGCTTCGGCATAGACGTCCTTGATGTCGTCGGCGATGCCTTTCTTTTCCTCCTCCAGCGTCTCGATGCGCTCGATGAACAGGCGCAGCTGGGTGGCGGAGACATTCTCTTCGCTCATTGTGGTTCCCGTCTTGAAGTGATGGCTGCGGCTTACCGGACGGCCTCGTTCCTCGCCAGCGATTCGGCCATGCGATCCAGTTGCTCCGGTGTTGCCGGGCCCTGATGCCGCGCCTTCCATTCGCCTTGCGTCATGCCATAGACATGGGTGCGCGCATCGTCCTTGTTCAACGCGAGGCCCATCGCCTCGGCCTCCTCGTGCAGCCAGTCACCCAGGCAGTTGCGACAGAAGCCGCCCCAGCCCATCAGATCGACATTCTGCACATCGCTGCGCTGGCGCAAATGGGTGAGCAGCCGGCGAAAGGCCGCCGCTTCAAGCCGTTCCCGCACGGCATCATCCGTCAGAATTGTCATGCAAATCGCCTCCCTGCCGTGGCAATCCGCCGCATCTGCGGCTAGGGTGCCGGCAAACGCGAACAAAGGTCCACTTCATGTCCCGTCATCTTCAACCACGCGGCCGCCGGGTCAAGGTGCTGGCGACGCTGGGGCCGGCTTCTGCCACGGAAGACATGATCGCCCGCCTGCACGCCGCCGGTGCCGATGCCTTCCGGGTGAACATGAGCCACGGCAGCCACGAAGGCCAGGCCGCGCTGATCCGCGCCGTGCGCGCCGTGGAGAAGACATCGGGCCGCCCCATCGCCATCCTTGCCGATCTGCAGGGGCCAAAGCTGCGGGTCGGCCGCTTTGCCGGCGGCAGCGCCGAACTGGTGGCGGGCCAGGCCTTCCGGCTGGACCGGCGCGCGGCGGCTGGCGATGCCACCCGCGTGGTTCTGCCCCACAAGGAAATCTTTGCCGCCGTGCGCCCTGGCGCCCGCCTGCTGGTGGACGATGGCAAGATCGTGCTGCGCGTGGCCGCCGTGTCCGATGATGCCATCGATTGCACGGTGGACGTGCCGGGCACGATTCGCGACAACAAGGGCGTCAACATCCCCGATGTGGTGGTGCCGCTGCCGGCCTTGACCGAGAAGGATCGCGCCGATCTCGCCTTCGCCCTCGATCAGGGGGTGGACTGGGTGGCGCTGAGTTTCGTGCAGCGCCCCGAAGACGTGGCGGAGGCGCGCCGCCTGATCGGCGGCAAGGCCCTGCTGCTCGCCAAGATCGAGAAGCCGGCGGCGCTGGAACGGCTGGAGGAAATCCTGGAACTGGCCGACGCCGTGATGGTGGCGCGCGGCGATCTTGGGGTCGAACTGCCGCCGCAAAGCGTGCCGCCGGCGCAAAAGCGCATCGTTGCCACCGCCCGGGCACTGGGCAAGCCGGTGGTGGTGGCCACGCAGATGCTGGAATCGATGATCACCGCCCCCACCCCCACCCGCGCCGAAGTGTCGGACGTGGCCACCGCCATCTATGACGGGGCCGATGCGGTGATGCTGTCGGCCGAAAGCGCCGCCGGGCAATTCCCGGAAGAAGCCGTGGCGATGATGGACGCGATTGCCGGAGAGGTGGAGGCCGATCCCGGTTACCAGGGCCGGGTGGACTTCACCGCCATCGCGTCGGGTCGCTCCAC
>JALOSK010000171.1 GCA_025458465.1 Sandarakinorhabdus sp.
ACGCAGGTTGACGACGCCAAACGCGTCACGGCGCGTCACGTCATAGCGCGCGTTGCCCACCACCGCCGGCAGCGCTAACGTCGAAATCGGCAGCAGGCCGCTGAAAAGGGTCGGCTTTTCCTGATTCTGCACGCTGTGGAACCAGGTCGGGCCGGTCAGGCGATAGTCTGCACGGAAATTGGCCTTCAGGGCATCGCTCACCGGCACGCTCACCTGCGTGCCGACGTTCAACGTGTAATCGGCGGTATAGGGGCTCTTGTTGCCAAGCGTGTCGGGCCGGCTGCGGTTCGCCTTGATTTCGCTGTCAGTGACGTTGCCGCTGGCAAACACCGTCCAGCCATCAACGATCTTGGCATTCAGGTTCAGTTCGGCACCCCACAGATCGACCTTGTCGATGTTCGACACCACGCGCAGCAGACCAAAGCCGCCTGCGGCCGTCGAACAAATTGCCCTTGATGCCGGCTTCGAATGCCGAGGAGCGTTCCAGGCGATATTGATCGTTGATGGTCACGCCGGCATTGATCGTACCGGGAACGCGGCCATTGTTGAAATTGTTGTTCACGATGGCAGCCGAGCCCTGGTTGTTGAAACCCCCGGCCTTGAAGCCCACACCCCAGTTGGCGAACAAATTGGTATCGTCGTTCACCTTGTAGGACAGGGTGATCTTGGGCTGCAGCTGCTTGAAGGTGTTGGCCGCCGGCGGGATCGGCCCGCCTGCCTGGCCGGGATTGATCGGCCCGCCGGTGATCGGATCCGCCACGAACGGCACCAGATTTTCGGCACGGCGGCGTTCGATGTCATAGCGCAGGGCGAGGCCGATGGTGAATTGTTCCACCGGCTTCCAGTCCAGCGAGCCGAAGGCGGCATAGACATCGGTGCGGAAGCGATCGTTGAACAGCTGGCTGGTCGGGTTCGACGAACCCGGCGCGTTGTAGAGGGTGCGTGACACGCCGCGGCCCAGATCGGCGCCAAGGCTGACACCGGTTTCGCGATCAATGTTGAGATAATAGAGGCCCACCGACCAGTTGATCGGGCCATCCAGCGTGGAGGCATAGCGGATTTCCGCCGAGATGTCCTTCTGTTGCCGCGTCTGCAACTGGGTGCCGTCGCAGGTGGTCGGGCTGTAGGCGCCAAAGGTGGAGCCGTTGGCCGGCGCAAAGATGAATGGCACCGGGATCTGGCCGATGAAGGTGGGCGCTGCCAGCGGGAAGCCGCGCAACTGCGCTGTGGTGGCAAAGCACTGGTTGTTCACGGCCTGGCTGGTGGGGTTGTTGATGTTGCTGATGTAGCGGGCGAAATCGGCTGACGTGCCATCAGCGGTCAACAATTGATCGACATCGGAATAGAGCGCCCACGCCGACAGCTTGCCGGCGCCGAAATCATGCTCGACACGAGCCGACAGCTCGAAGGTCTCCTGCTCGTTGGTCGGGCGGATGTTGCCGTAATAGCGAAATTCGCGGGCATTCACATTTTCATAGAAGGCCGGGTTCACTGCTGCGAAGTTCGGCAGGTGGAAGCTGGCGTTGAAATTGATCGAGGCGCCGGACAGCTTGGCATAACGGCTCTTCACGTCGAGCGTGGTGGCGTCGCCCAGCTTGGCGACGATGCGGCCATCGATGCCATAATTTTCCTGATCGTCGACCACCTTGGCATTGCCCAGGAACTCGTTGCGCCAAAAACCGTCGGTGGTCTGATAATTGGCCGACAGCACGAAGCCGACCCCATCCGAAATCGGCCCGGCGACATAGCCAAAGGCCTGGCCGGTGGCGAGTTCGCCGTAATTCGCGCGGAATGCGCCTTCCAGCACGTCACCGGGCTTCACCGTGGTCATCACGATGGCACCGGCCGCCGCGTTGCGGCCATAGATGGCGCCCTGCGGCCCCTTCAGCACTTCCACCTGGCGCAACGTGCCCTGCACCTGGTTCAGCTGTGCCGTGTTGGTTTTCAATATGCCATCCACCACCAGCGCGACGCTTGATTCGGCGTCCCGGGCGCCATTGAGGCCGCGGATGTTGATCTGGGTATCGCCCGCTTCCGCCGAACCCGAAACGATGGTCACACCTGGGGTGAGTTGCAGGATTTCCTGGCTGCGGAAGGTGCCGGTGGCGGCCAGCGTTTCGGCGGTGACCACCGAGATGGTTGCCGGCACGTCGATCAACCGCTCGCTGTTGCGACGCGCCGTCACCAGGATTTCGCCACTGTCTTCCTCTGCCGCCGCTTGCGACTGTGCCATGGCTGGCGTCGCGGCAAGGACAAGCAGGGCCAGCGATGCCGAAGCCAGCAACTGCGGGCGGAAGATGCGAGTGGTGCTGATCATAGGGTCCCCCTGTCAGTTCAGGTCATGAGGTCGCACGCTGCCCTTCCCGCAGCGCAATGTTGCGGCTATTGTATACAAAAGCGCACGCTGGCAAGCGGACATTCGTCCACAGCGCAGCGATCCGCGCCGAACGCGACCAATTTGCAACAGGGTGATCATGCCGGGAAAAAGCGCCAGTGCCAGCAGTGCTGCCGCCAGCGCTGCTGATCGCGCCTACACCGAAATCCGCGGCCTGATCCTGGCCGGCGACGCAACGCCCGGCACACCGCTGAGGGAAGAGGCGCTGGCCGACATCGTCGGCGTGTCGCGCACGCCCGTGCGCGATGCCCTGCGGCGATTGGAGGCTGAACTCTACGCGGTTCGCACGCCGGGCGGTCGCCTGGTCGTTGCCGATTGGAATATTGATGATGTCGTTGAAATATTTGCCCTGCGTGCCATGCTGGAAGGCCATGCCGCCGCCAGGGCAGCGCGGCGCATGACGGCGTCGCAGCTGGCGGAGCTGCGGGACTGCAACGCGGCGATCGAAGCAGCTGCCGCCCGACCGGAACCGGATATTGCCGGTTTTCTGGCGGGCAATCGCCGATTTCATGATCTGGTGCTTGCGGCCTCGGCCTCGGCACGGCTTTCCACCATGTTGGCAGGATTGGTGGAACAACCGATCGTGCGCCGAACCGCCACCCGTTATGATCGATCCGATCTGGCGCGATCAGCCCATGAACATGGCCAATTGATTCAAGCCTTTGCGGCCCGCGATGAAGAATGGGCCCGCGCTGTGATGACGGCCCACATCCGCCGCGCCCTGCACGCGTTTCAGGATGCAAGCCCTTCGAAATAGGCAATTATTTCGCTCATACCGCGCAGTTCTGCCGACTTTGCCGCCAGGTCGAACAAATTGGCTTCGTGGACGGCGGACAAGCGGTCACCCACGCCTTCGCGCACGATCACCGGAATGAAGCCATGACAGATGGCGTCCACGGCCGACGCCCTGACACAGCCCGACGTGGACAGGCCGCAGATCACCAGCGTGTCGATGCCTGCGCTGTTCAGTCGCACCGCCAGATCCGTGCCAAAGAACGCTGAAGGGAATTTCTTGGTAATCACGGTCTCGCCGGAAGCCGGCTCCAGCGGCGGCTCGAAATCGCCCATCGGGTTGCCGGCATCAAACAGCTTCAGCGCCGCGATCTTGCGGTAGAACACGCCGCCATCGCCGCCGCCGGGCTGATATTCCACCCTTGTGTGGAACACCGGCACACAAGTGGCGCGGGCAACAGCCAGCACCTGCGCGGCGGCGTCACGGGTGCTTTCGACGCCGGCATAAAGCGGCGACCCGGCGGCAAAATAGGCGCGGGCAAAATCGATCATCAACAAGGCTGGTCGTGGCCCCGGCTGCAGCCCCTGGCCAAAGCCGGCTGCTGCATAGTCACTATCCGCACTGTGGTGATTCACGATTGGCCTCCGCGCCGCCGTCTATACAGACAGCAGGTAGATTTGTATACAAAACCCGATGACCAGCGCCAGCCAATCCCGCACCGATCCGGTGTCCATCGTCGAGGTGTCGCCGCGCGACGGCCTGCAGAACGAAGCCACGCTGGTCTCCAGTGACCACAAGCTGGCTCTGATTGCCCATCTTGTGGCTATGGGTGCCCGCCGTGTCGAAGTGGTGTCGTTCGTCAATCCGCGCCGCGTGCCGCAGATGGGCGACGCGGAAACCATTGCTGCCGGCTTGCCGGAAGCGCCCGGTGTGCGCTTCATTGGCCTGTGCCTGAACGAACGCGGCGTTGCCCGCGCCATCGCGACACAGAATAATCCCCGCCCGCTGGATGAAGCCGGCTGCGTGATCGTCGCCAGCGACACGTTCGGCGTCGTCAACCAGGGCCAGACCATCGCCGACGGCATTGCCGCCAACGGCGCCATGCTGAAAATGGCCCGGGATGCCGGCCTGTTCGCGCAGGTGACGATCAGCGCCGCCTTTGGCTGCCCCTATGAAGGCCCGGTGCCGGCCGACCGTGTGGTCGATCTGGCTCGGCGCATGGCGGATGCCGGTGCACAGGAGATTGCGCTGGCTGATACCATCGGCGTTGGCGTGCCGTCCCAGGTTGGCGAACTCACGGCCCGCGTGATCGAAGCCATCGCGCCCATCCCGATCCGCCTGCACCTGCACGATACCCGCGGCCTGGCCCCGGCCAACGCCTGGGCCGGATACGAGGCTGGCTGCCGCACCTTTGATTCGGCGCTCGGCGGCCTCGGTGGTTGCCCGTTCGCCCCCGGCGCCGCCGGCAATGTCGGCACCGAGGAACTGCTGTACCTGTTTGGCCGGTCGGGAATTGCAACCGGCTATGACCTTGAAACGACATTGGACGCCAATCGCTGGTTCGCCACCGTCATGGGCCGCGCCTTGCCCAGCCGGGCCGGCAAGGCCGGAGACTTTGTGGCGCGCCCGATCCCCACCGGAGCAAACACGTGAGCTATCGCCTTGGAGTTGATGTCGGTGGGACCTTCACCGATCTGATCGTGATTGACGAGGCGACGGGCCGCGCCGTGCGCGACAAGGTGCCTTCCACCCCGCATGATCCATCGGAAGCGGTGATCGCCGGCGCCCGCCAGCTGTGCGCGAAGGCCGGAATCTCCGCTGCCGATCTGTCGTTGTTCCTGCACGGAACGACGGTGGCCACCAATGCCGTGCTGGAGCACAAGATTGCCCGCGTTGGCCTGATCGTCACCGAAGGCTATCGCCACATATTGCAGATCGCCCGCAGCCT
>JALOSK010000172.1 GCA_025458465.1 Sandarakinorhabdus sp.
GCCCGGATCGACGCCGGTTTCCTCCCACAATTCGCGCAGCGCGGTGTCATACGGGTCCTCGCCAGGATCGATCCCGCCTTGCGGCATCTGCCAGGCTTCGACCATCTGATCGAGCCGCTGGCCGGTGAACACCAGGCCAGCGGGATTGACCAGCATCACGCCTACGCAGGGGCGATAGGGCAGGCCGGAGGGGTGTTCGCGCGGTATGGCAGAGGGCGGCGTCATGCCCCCGCCAGAAGCAGCTTCAGATCGGCAACGCAACCCAGCAGATCGTCGTGCGCGGATGGAATGCCCTGCCGCAGCGTGAAGCAGCCGTGGATCTGCCCCGATGCCTCGCAGCGTGAAGCAGCCGTGGATCTGCCCCGATGCCTCGCGATAGATGGTGCGCACGCCGCTTTCGATCAGGCGGGCGCCATAGGCACGGCCCTGATCGCGCAAGGGGTCGAGGCCGCAGGTGAACACCAAGGTGGGCGGCAGGCCCTCCAGCGTTTCCGCGTGCAGCGGGCTGGCCCAGGGATGGAGGCGCTTGTCCTCGCTGCCCTTCATGAAGTGATCGTGGAACCAGTCCATCGATTCCTTCGTCAGCAGATAGCCGTCGGCGAAGTCCACCATGGAGCCTTCTGCGGCCGTCATGTCGGTGGCCGGGTAGATCAGCCATTGCGCGACGATCGGCGCCGGCAGCTTCCCGTGCAGTTCGCGCGTCACCGCGGCCGCCAGGTTGCCCCCGGCGCTGTCCCCGGCCGGGATGATGCCGGTGACGGCGCCGCCCAGTTCCGCCGGTGATCCGGCGATCCAGCGGGTGGCGGCGATGCAGTCTTCGGTGGCAGCCGGGAAGGTGGCTTCCGGCGCCAGGCGATAATCCACCGACACCACGCGCATCCCCAGTTGGCGGGCGATTTCGGCGCACAACGGATCATGCGTGTCGAGATCGCCGATCACCCAGCCGCCGCCGTGATAATAAGCGACCACGTGCCCGGAGGTAACATCGGCGGGCGTATAGAGCCTTCCCTTCACGCCGCCCGGCAGCGCCAGTTCCGCCACCGCAATCTCGCCGCGGGGGCGTTCCAGCATCTGGGTCATGCCCAGCATCATGGCGCGGCCATCGGCGGGGCTGATCTCGCTCAGCTTGGGGCCCGGTTGGGCGGCCAGCATGGTGAGCAGATTCTGCACATCGGGGCGGACGAACGGCATGACAAATCTCCCAAGGCGTTTTGGCTGTTGTAGGCCGGCTTTGAACGTGGGCAACCGCCGAATTTGCGGGGACTAGCCTTTCACCCAGGCTGCCACCTCGCCGGCCAGCCGGTTGGCGGCGCGATTGAGCGCGGCGGCCACGGCGCCGGGCTGGTCGCTGCTGGCCGGCTCTTCCACCACGAAGCTTTTCAGCGCCACGGTGCCGGCGCCGCGCGGGCCGGCAAGTTGCGCATCGTATCGCACGCGCACCACCGGGTTGCTGCGCACATCCAGCCCGAATTCGCGCAAATGGCCGGTGAGCTGCCGGGCCGGGGCGATGCTGCCGCCGCGCGTGTCCAGCACCGGCACACCGGCGCCGGCCAGCGTATCGGCAAGCAGGCGCTGGAACTGGCGGTTCGGCTGCTCGCTCCAGCTGGCGCCGGCCAGATATTGCACGGTTGCATCGGTCACCTGCACCGGCAGTCGCAGCGTCTGCAATTCCGCCGGCACATCCGGCACGGCGATGCCAAGCGTGTCGGCCAGCGCCGTGGGGCCGTCATAATCGGGCGGCGGCGCCGCGCTGCGCAGCGTGAGCAGCGCATCGGGTGCCGGCGCGTTGCCGCCCAGCTGCACCAGCGGGCCACAGGCGGCAAGCAACAAGGCGGCGCCGATCAGGGGAACCATGCGCATCGTCATTTCTTCTCCCCCCGTTGTGGCTGATATTCGGGCAGGGCGCGCCCGCCCACCAGCGCGCCGGCCGGATCTTCATCCAGCTTGGCGGCAATGGCGCCCAGCCGGGCGGTGGTCTCGCGCAGCTCGCGGATCAGCTGCGTCGCTTCCGGCAGCGTCTGGCTGGACAATTGTTCCACCCCGGGCCTGGCACTGGCGGCGATCGCATCCACCTTGTCCAGCGTGGCTTCGGCCTTGGTGGTGGCGCGCCGCAGATCGGCGGCGAGCGGCCGCAATTCGCCATCCACCAGCGTCTGGCCTGAACCGGCCAGCACCTCGATGCGTTGCAGGGTGGCGGTGGCAGCGGCCACGGTGGCTCTGCTTTCGGCGATGGCGGCGGCCAGTTCGGGCGCGCTTTTCGCCAGTGCCGCCGTCGTCACTTCGGTGTTCTTCAAGATGCCGCCCAGCGCTTCGCGATTCTCGTCCTTCAACAGATCGTTCAGCCGTTCGGTCAGCCGCGCGACATTGTTCAGCACTTCCGGCGCGGTGTTGAGCAGTTCGCCAAGACCCCCCGATCGCGGCGGGATCAGCGGCGCGCCATAGGGGCCGGGCTCGGTGATCGGGGCGGCGCCTTCGGTGGCGCCGGAAAGCTGGATCTGCGAAACGCCGGTGAAGCCCACGCCTTCCACTGCCGCCGTGGTGCCGTTCAGCACCGGCACATCGCCATCCACCGAAATGCGCACGCGCACCAGTTGCGGCTTGTCGGGCGGGATGCGGATCTGGGTGATCTTGCCCACCGGCACGCCATTGAACGCCACCGGCGACCCGATGGCGAGGCCCGAGACCGATTGGCGGAACAGGATGTCGAACTCGTGGTTGTCGCGGCCCGAAAAGCGCGCAAGCCACATCACCATCAGGAAGATGCCGATCACCATGGCCAGCGCGATGCTGCCCACGATCACGTTGTTGCTGCGGTTCTCCATCAGGCCGCCTTTCCGGTTGCGGGGTGTGCGGCTGCCCGGCCGCGCGGCCCGCTGAAATATTCCTGCACCCAGGGGTGATCGAACTGGCGCACCTGATCGATGGTCCCGCAGGCCAGAACCCGGCCTTCGCCCAGCACCGCCACCCGGTCGCAGATGGCGTGCAGCGTGTCCAGATCATGGGTGATCAGGAACAGGGTGAGGCCCAGCGTGTCCTTCAGCAGGCGGATCAGATTGTCGAAGGCGGCGGCCGAAATGGGATCAAGCCCCGCCGTTGGCTCATCCAGGAACAGCAGCGCCGGATCAAGCGCCAGCGCGCGGGCCAGCCCGGCGCGCTTCTTCATGCCGCCCGACAGTTCCGATGGATATTTGGCGCCCGCATCGGCCGGCAGGCCCACCTGCCGCAGCCGCGTGGCGGCCAGTGCCGCCATCACGTCTTCGGGCAGGGCCAGGAACTCGCGCATCGGCACCTCGATATTCTCCGCCACGGTAAGGCCGGAGAACAACGCGCCTTCCTGGAACAGCACGCCCCATTGCCGGCGCAAGGCACGTTGGGCGGATGGCGAAGGATCCAGCGCGTCGTGACCGAAAATCTCGATGTGCCCGGCGCGGGCCGGGTTGAGGCCGATGATGGTGCGCATCAGCACCGATTTGCCGCTGCCCGAACCGCCCACCAGCCCCAGCACCTCGCCGCGCGCCACATCCAGATCAAGGCCGTTGTGCACGATCTGGTTGCCAAAGCCGGTGACCAGCCCGCGCACGCGCACCGCAACATCCGCATCATCGGGCAGGGTGCCGGCCCGGGGCTGCACGTCGATCGCCATCAGTTGTAGCCCAGAAGGCTGAAGAAGAAGGCGAAGAAGGCATCGAACACGATGACCACGAAGATCGCCTCCACCACCGCCTGCGTGGTGCGGGTGCCCACCGATTCGGCGTTGCCGGTCACCTGGAAGCCGTGGAAACAGCCCATGATGGCGATGATGAAGCCGAACACCGGCGCCTTCACCATGCCGATCACGAAATCCGACATCAGGATCACTTCCTGCAGGCGGGTGATGTAACTGTCCGGCGGCATCGCCAGTTCGGACCACACGTAAAAGCCGCCCGCCACCAGCGCGCACAGCCCGCCATAGAAGGCCAGCCCCAGCAGCATCAGCGAACTGGCGATCACGCGCGGGATCACCAGCACCTCGATCGGATCCAGCCCGATGGTGCGCAGCGCGTCGATTTCCTGGTTCAGCTTCATCGATCCGATCTGCGCCGCGAACGCCGAACCGGAACGCCCCGCCACCATGATGGCGGTGAGCAAGATGCCAAGCTCGCGCGTGGTGGCGCGGCCGATCAGGTTCACCGTGAACACCTCGGCCCCGAACTGCCGCAGCTGCACGGCGCCCTGCTGGGCGATGACAAGGCCCACCAGGAACAGCAGCAGGCCAATGATGCCCAGTGCATTGACACCGATGGCCTCGGCCTGGTGCACCACCGCATGCCAGCGCAGCCGGCGCCGGCCGATCAGCGTGCCGCCCAGCACGATCAGCACATGGCCCAGAAAGCCTAGGAAATTGGTGATGTTGCGGCCCTGCAGCACCAGCGCCTTGCCGATGCGTTCAACCCGCGCCACCACCGGATTGCCCATATCTGGCCGCAGCTTGATGGCGCCGGGCGTGCCATCCACCGCCGCGATCAGCCGCGCGATATCGGGCGAAGCGCCATCCAGCCGGGCGCCAAAGCCGGCCTGTTCCCAGCGCTGGATGGCCCGGTTGATGGCCCAGGCCCCGGCGGTGTCCAGCCCCTCCACGCCGGCCAGATCGATGGCAAGGCCGGGCGCGCGCGGCGCTTCGCGGGCCAGCGCGTCGGCCAGATCCGTCACCTCGGATATGGTCCAGCGGCCGGTAAGCGCCACCCGCGCTTCGCCGCCCGCCGGCGCATCCCAGATGATGCCTGTGCCCATGGCGCGCAAACTGGGCTATGGCGGCTGAAATGCCAAGTGCTGCCCCGCCTTTTCCTGCGCCCGTTGCCGCCGAAGTCGCGGTTTATGATCTGGATCGCACACTGACCGATACCGGCAGCTGGGCGCATTTCCTGCGTTTCTGGCTGGCCCGCGAGGCGCCGTGGCGGGTGCTGCTGCTGCCGGTGGTGGCGCTGGGCGGCATTGCCTATTGGCAAGGCGCCCTGTCACGCGGGCAGATGAAAAGCTGGGCGCACCGCTGGCTGATCGGGCCGCGCGTGGCCGAAGCCCGGCTGTCGGCAGCGGCGCTGCGCCGCTGATGTGGCTGCCGGGCGGCGCGTGGCGATCGCCTCGGCCAGTCATGGATATTATGTCCGTGCCATTGCGGCGCGGTTGGGCGTGGCCGATGTGGTGGCCACCGAAGCGGTGCGCGAAGGGGCATTTGTCACCCACCGGCTGGATGGCGAGAATTGCTATGGCGCGGCCAAGCGCGCGGCGCTGGAGGCCTGGTTGCGCGGGCAGGGGCTGGCCGGCGCGGTGGTGCATTTCACCAGCGACCACCACAGTGATCTGCCCTGTTTCGAACTTGCATTGGCAACCGGCGGCACGGTGCGCTGTGCAAATCCTTCAACGGCGCTTTCGGCCATCGCCGCCGCGCGCGGTTGGCCAATCGCCCATTGGGGCCGCATCCGCGCCAGCCTGTTCGAGCGCGC
>JALOSK010000173.1 GCA_025458465.1 Sandarakinorhabdus sp.
TGTGCGGCCATCCCGATGCCGGATCGCTGTGCGGCGCTCTGGCGGATCAAGCAGCAGAGGCGGCGGCCGCGCGCGGTGCCGAGGTGCGGCAGATGCAGCTTTCGTCGATGGCGTTCGATCCCAACCTGTCGGGCGGCTACAAGACGCGGCAGGAACATGAACCCGATATCATCGCCTTTCTGGACGCGATCCGCTGGTGCGACACCTTCATCCTCGTGCATCCGCTGTGGTGGGGCGCGGCGCCGGCCAAGCTGAAGGGCCTGATCGATCGTGCCTTCCTGCCCGGTATCGCCTTTGCCTATGAAGGCGACGGGCATTTTCCGAAAAAATTGTTCGAAGGCCGCACCGCGCGCGTGCTGATCACCGCCGACACGCCGCCCTGGTATCTGTGGCTGGGCTACCGCAACGGCTGGCTCAATGTGCTGCGCCGGCAGATCCTGGATTTCGTTGGCCTGAAGGTGACGCACATGAAGGTGGTGGGCACCATCCGCGACGCCACGCCGGACCGGATCCAGCAATTCATGGCCGTCGCGCGCAAGCTGGGGCAATGAAGGCGGGCAAGCGAGATCGACTATTGCGATCTGGACTTGGCCAGCCTTCCCGAATAGCTTCAAAACATCATGTTTGCCCGCATCTTCGAGCAGCAGTTCCAGCCGTATCGCGACGGCTATCTTGTTTATCCGTCGCGCAAGGCGGGCGGCAAGTTCGTCACCGCTGCTGAACATGCCACGCTTGTCGATGAATTTCGGCAGCGGACGCGGCCGGTGGCCATCGCCGGCTGGTTCGCCCTGTTCCTGCTCCTCGCGGTTGGCGCGTCATTCCTGTCGCGGACCATCCTGCCAGAGACGCTGCATTGGCTGGCGTCGCTGTTCGTGATGATCCCGGTGGTGGTCTGGAGCCTGCGCAACACCACGACGCCCTTTCGGCTGGTGCGGGGACGGCCCGATGCCGCGCCGCCGCGCACCCCGGCCGAGTGGCGTGCCGTGGGCGCGGCCATGTTCAACTGGTGGCAGATCGGGCTGCTGGCGCTGGTCGGGGTCCTTCAGCTGGCACAGCATGGCGAGGCCGGGCCAGATGCGGCGGCCAGGTGGCTGGGCCTCGCCAGCGGCGTCCTCATGCTGCTTGCCAGCGCCACCCTGGCCATCCGCAAGTGGCGGCACCGCGCCGCTTGAGGTCTTGACCTAATCCGCCAGCAGTTCCGCCAGCAGCGGGTTGGGGAAGCGCCGCCGCTGGGTGATGGCGTGGAAATCCTCGGCAAGGCCGGGGATGGTGAACAGCTCCACCAGCGTGCCGGCGGCCAGTTCATCCTTCACCACGATCGGCGGCACCAGCGTGAGCGCTTCAGATTCGCGGGCGAGCAGGCGCAGCATCGCCATGTCGTCCACTTCGGCGAGGATGATCGGCTGGATGCCGGCCTCGCTCAACACTTGGTCAAAGCCGGTGCGGATATCGAGGCCCTTCGCCGGCAGCAGCACCGGCAGCTTGGCCAGATCATGCGGGAAGTTGAGCGGGCGGTGCAGCAGGCCGGGCGGGCCGACCAGCCCCACCGGCTGATGCGCGATGCGGCGCGAGACGATATCGGGCGCCACCATGCCGCGCGGTGGCTGGTTCGAAAGCACCACGTCCAGCTCGTGCGCTTCCAGTTGCGCCAGCAGGTCGCGCAGGGTGCCCGATACCATCACCAGTTCCACATCGCGGCGGCCGATCAGCGGCGCGATGAATTCGGCCTGGAAATTGCGCGACAGCGTGGGCAGGGCGCCGATGCGCAGCACCTGCTGTTCGATGCGCACCCGGCCCTTCAGCGTCGCCACCAGCATGTCGCCGGCGGCGAACACCGTATCGGCGTGATCCAGCGCGATCTTGCCGGCTTCGGTGAGCAGCAGCCGCTTGCCGGTGCGTTCGAACAGGGCATGCCCCAGCGCCTCTTCCAGGCTCTTCAACTGCACCGACAGCGCCGATTGCGACAGGTTCAACCGCTCGGCAGCGCGGGTCAGGCTGCCGGCGTGGGCGACAGCGTGGAAATAACGCAGGTGGTTGTAGTTGAGGGCCGCCACGAAAGGCCTTTCGCAAAAACGAACGATTGACCTCAATATATCTATTTTACGCGGCGGCTTCCAGCGCATAGATGGCGGATCGTTCCCCCTGTTCGCGATGGAGCGACCTGATGACGATCACCCCCCTGTTGTGGCTGCTGCTGGCCGGCCCCGCCGCGCTGCTGGTGCTGGCGGCGCTGCCGGCCGCCGATGCCAGGCGCCTTGCCGGTCGTGCCCGCGGGGCCGCGCTGCTCAGCCTTGGCGCTGCGGCCGTTGGCGCCGTGCTGGTGCTGGCTGGCGGCGCGATGGCCACCCCGGCGCTGCCCGGCGTTGGCATCCAGTTTGATGCGCTCACCGCGGTGATGTTCCTGCTGGTCAGCTTTGTCGGCAGCATCGTGGTGCATTTCTCCAGGAACTACATGGCCGGCGATCCCGGCCATGTGCGCTTCACGCGGCTGCTCAGCGCCACGCTGGCCAGCGTGCTGCTGCTGATCCTGTCGGGCAACATGCTGATGTTCCTGGCGGCCTGGGTGGCGACGTCGATCGGCCTCAACCGCCTGCTGCTGTTCTATGGTGACCGGCCGTCTGCGATCCTGGCCGCGCGCAAGAAGTTCATCGCCAGCCGCATCAGCGATGCCTGCCTGGCCGCTGCCTTTTACCTCCTCTGGCAGGCCACCGGCGCGCTGGATTTCCCCACCCTGTTCGCCAGCCTGTCGGGCGCGAACGGTGCTTCGGTGAACGCCACTGGGCCGGCCATCCTGATCGCCATCGCCGCGCTGCTCAAATCAGCGCAGTTCCCGCTGCACGGCTGGATCACCGAGGTGATGGAAACGCCGACGCCGGTTTCGGCACTGCTGCACGCCGGCATCGTCAACGCCGGCGGCTTTCTGGTGCTGCGCTTTGCGCCGCTGATGAGCGAGGCGACCGCCGCGCTCGATATCCTGCTGGTGGTGGGCGGCGTCACGGCGCTGTTCGCCTCCGTGGTGATGCTCACCCAGAATGCCATCAAGGTGGCGCTGGCCTGGTCCACCATCGCGCAGATGGGCTTCATGCTGCTGCAGTGCGGGCTGGGTGCGTGGCCGGCGGCGCTGCTGCACATCGTGGCGCACTCGCTCTACAAGGCGCATGCCTTCCTCTCGTCAGGCAGCGTGATCGACATCGCGCGGGCCAGCTGGTCGCCCAGCCCCGGCGGCGCGTTGCACCCGGCCCGTCTCGCGATGGCGGTGGCGGCCGTGCTGGCGGCGGTGGCGGCGGTGGGCACGCTGTCGGGCTTTGAACTCGCCAGCCAGCCGGGCCTGTTCGCCCTGGGCGCCATCATGGTGATGGGTCTGGTGCACTTGCTGGCCCAGTCCATCGATCAGCGTCCCACCGGCTTCGTGATTGCCCGCACGGCGGTGGCCGCGCTGGCCGTGGCCGGGGCCTGGTTCGGGCTGCAGGCCGGCATGGCGGCCCTGTTGGGCAGCAGCCTGCCCGAAGGCGCCGATCGCAGCGATGGCGTGGCGATCATCGCCATCATCGCGGTGGTGGCCGGCTTTGCCGCGCTCACCATCGGGCAGGCGACGTTCATTTCGGCCAAGGGCGCCGCCACACCCGATTGGGCGCGGGCCTTCTTCGTCCATGCCCGCAACGGCCTGTATGTGAACACGCTCGCCAACCGGCTGGTGCTGAAGCTGTGGCCCACCGGCCTGCCGAACCGCGCCTGATCATTCAAAGCGAAAGGTCACCCCCATGACGACCATCACCGCGCCGCCGGCCATCAGCCTGCCGGAACCCACCGCGCTGGAAACCGCCATCGCCGCCGCCTGCCAGCGCATCGCGCCGCTGTGGCCGCTGAAACATTTCGTGGCGGTCAATCCCTTCCTGGGCTTTTCGGGCCAGAGCTTTGCCGCCACCACCGCCACCATGCGCCGCGTCGCCAAGGTGGACATGCTGATGCCGCGCCGCTTCTACCGCGAGGCGCTGGCCGCCGGGATCATCACTGATGCCCATATCAGCGCGGCCATCGCCCGCGCGCCCGCCACGGTGGCGGTGCCGGCCGATGCCGCGCTGGCAAAGGCCGCGCTGGCCCGCGATGCCGGTGAGCGCGCCCGTGGCCCGGCGGTGGTCGCCACCATTGCCGAAGTGCTCGACAAGCTGTCGGCCGGGGATCGGCAGGCCAGCCGCACTGCCTTCATGGTCGACGAGATCTCGCGCTGGTGCGCTGGCTATTTCGATGAAGGCCAGGCCAGCTGGCAGATGCCGGAACGAGAGCGTGGCCCGTGGGCGGCGTGGCGCGAGACGATGCGCCACGATCGCAACGCCGAAGCCATGGGCATCAAGGGCTTTCGCGCGCTGGTCGCCGGCCTGCCGGCCGATCCGGTGGCGGCCATCCAGCAGATCGTGACGGCCATTGGCATCCCCGGCGCGGCGATGACCGATTATTTGCACCGCGCGCTGTTCGATATCGGCGGCTGGGCGGCGTATGTCCGCTATCTGGTGTGGGACAACAATCTGCACGGCCGGGAAGACACGCGGCTGGTCGAGCTGCTCGCCATTCGCATGGCGTGGGGTTATGCGCTGTTCCGCCAGCGCAGCGATGCCGAATTCCAGGCCGCCTGGGCCGCGGAAATGCGCCAGGCCGCGCAGCTGCCAGATGATGCCGGCCTGTCCGCCGATCCGGAACTGGCGCTCGATCTGCTGTTCCAGGAAGCCTATGAAATCGCCTGGCAGCAGCAGTTGCTGGCCAAGCTGTCGGGGGATGAGGCGGCGCCGCAGCCG
>JALOSK010000174.1 GCA_025458465.1 Sandarakinorhabdus sp.
CCACCGGCGATCTGCGCATCGCCTGCCGGGTGCACTGGCTTTCGGACGTCACCTATGGCCGGGTGTTCGCCACCGGCATCTATCAGGCCATCGCGGATCGGGCGGACTACAAGGCGGACGTGGAGAAGGCCCGCGCCGAGATCAACCTGGCGCCAGTGCCAGAGGGCTGTCCGGCAAGCTGATACACCTCAATCCGCCAGATACAGCGCCTGCAGCCGCGCACGCTCGCCGGCACCGATGCCCAGTTGCTCGCTGAAATATCGGTCCAGCCCGCCGCGCGCCTCGATCTCGGCCAGGCTGGCTTCGATGTAGGCGCGTTCCACGCCCATCAGCGCCTGGGCGACAGCCGGCGGGAGCCTTGCAAACATCGCCATCGAAGGGTCCACCGGCGCGCCTGGCTTTGGCGGCTGCGGGCGATAATGGCGGTTGGACAAGAGATAATCGGCAATCGCCGTCTCGCGATCGACACCCAGTGCCAGCAGGATCAGCACGGCGGCCATGCCGGTGCGATCCTTGCCGGCCGAACAGTTGAAGGCCAGCGGCACGCGCTGCGCCAGCAGTTCGGCGAACATGGCGCGATAATCGCCGGCAAAGTTATAGGGCAGCTGGCGATAGAAGCCGGCCATTGCGGTGCGCGCCTGTTCCGGCGTCACATCGCCGCCGCGAAAGGCCGCCATCAGCGGGCCGATATCCAGCTCATAATCACGGGTCAGCACCTTGGGTGCGCTGGCGGCGGGCCAGGCCACCGGTTCGCGGCTGCGCTCGCCGTTGGCGCGGAAATCGCACACGGTGCGGATGCCCAGCTTCGTCAGATACTGGAAATCCTCTGCCGTCAGCCCGGCCATCACGGCGGAACGATACAGCACGCCCCAGCGCACCGGCTTGCCGCCAGCACCGGCATAGCCGCCCAGATCGCGGAAGTTCATGCCGCCGGCCAGCGGCAGCACGCGTTCGGCCACGCGCAACTCGCCGCCACGTTCATCCTGCAGCAGGAACCACGGGCGCGGGCTGATGGCGGCGGGCACCACAACACCAGCACCGCCTCCATTGGCCCCACCAGTCAGCGTCGCCAGCAGCCGGCCCTGCCCGCGCCGCGCATTCGGAGCCGGCAGCTGCCACACACGCACGCGGCTGCCCAGGCCCTGCCACCGGATGGTGACCGCCGCGCCCGCCCGCTCCGCCTCGGCGCTGGCGGCCGCAACGACGGCGGCTTCACGCGCGGCTGCCGGCTGGATGGCGGCGGGCGGCCCGCCCAACAGACTGATGGCGATGACTGCGGAACGGATCAGGCGCATGATGGTGCTTTCCAGGATCAGAAGTTGAAGCGCACGCCGCCCATGAAGCGGCGACCGATCTGTTCCACCTCGGTCGGGCGGTCACGCTGGCCAAGATAGGCGACATAGACTTCGTCGGTGAGGTTGGTGGCATCGGCGAACAAAGTGATGCCGTCGGTCACCTGGTACCGTATGGCGACATCGAGGTTTGCATAGCCGGCGCGGCGTTCATCGCCGGTCGAGCCGGCGCCAAAGCCGCCCAGCGTGTCCACCCAGTCAGACCGCCACTGGTAGGAAACGCGGGCCGACAGACCGTATTTTTCGTAGAAGAGCGAGGCATTGATGATGCGGTTGGAGGTGCCGGGGAAGCCGGCATCCTGCCGGTCGAAACTGTCGAAGCTGCCGCCGATGAAGGCAATGTTGCCCTGGAAGCCAAAGCCTGACAGCGCGCCCGGCAGGAAGGTGAAGTTCTGCAGCCAGGCCAGTTCGAGGCCATAGAGCCGGCCCTTGTCGCCGTTCAGCGTGCCGATCAGGTCATAGCCCGAACGGTCGATGCCGCCGCTGTTGTAGATGTCGCTGTTCACCACCGTGCGGCTGTCGAACAGCACGTTGTCCACCCAGCGGTGGTAGAAGCTGGCCGAAAGCAGGCCGTCGCCGGGGATGTAATATTCAAGGCTGGTATCGATGCCCCAGGTATATTCGGGGCGCAGATTGGGGTTGCCGCCGGTGATGGTGCCCGGCGTGGAGGTATCGTTGATGGAGGCGCCCACCCGCACCTGGCCAAAGCCAGGGCGCGACACGCTGCGCTGCCCGGCAAGGCGGAAAACCAGGTCCTGTGCCACATCGAACTTGGCGTTGATGCTGGGGAAGAAATCCCAATAGCTGTTGCGCACCGTCAGCGGCGTGGCCGTGGTGCCAACCACCAGCGTGCCGATGCTTTCCTGCACGAAATTCTCGACGCGCAGGCCCGCCACGATCTTGCCCGCCGGCAGTTCATAGGCGGCGCTGGCATAGGCGGCGAACAGGCGCTCGTTGATCTGGTAACGTTCTTGCGGGCGGATGAAATTGTCGAGGTTGAAGCCGCCGGGCCGCGCCGCCAGCGCCGCTTCCAGATCGGTGCGCAGGCGCTGATTGTCGATATAGTTGAGGCTGAGTCCCGACGGGAAGCGCGTCTCCCACGGGGTGGTGGTGAGATAGCTTGCCGCCGGCAATTGGCCGGGCAGGTTCACGGTAATCTGGCTGAACAGGTTGCCGTTGATGTCGCGATCATCATATTGCGCGCCGAACTTCAGCGCGATGTCGCCGATCTGACCGCTCACGTCGGCCTTGGCGGTCCAGCTTTCCGAACGGATGCGCGACACCAACGGCAGCGCGACGCTGAAATCGAAGCCGGCCTGATCCAGCGTCGGCAGCGCCGCGCCGCGCACCCGTGCCGGGGTGGGCGGTGTGCCGGGGCCGGGCACGGTGGCAAACAGCGACAGGATCGGGAAATCGGGGTTTGACCGGTCATAGCTAAGGCTGGGGCGCAGGAACGGGTTCAGCGCCTGGTTCTGCAACACCAGCGGGATGTAGCTGTTGTTGATCACCCGCGTGTAGTTGCCGCGCCACGTCATCGCCCAGCCCTGCGCCAGTTCATGATCGCCGCCGGCGGTGAGCAGATAGTTGCGGTTGCGATAGTCGCTGTCAGACTTGGTGCCGCGCACCGGCACGCCCACCAGATCGCCCGATGTTGCACCGCGCGTGCCCGAAAAGGCGCCGGCGGTCTGGAACACATACTGGTTGCGTTCCTCGTCGTCGTTGAACTCGGTGAAGATGCCCTTCAGGAACAGGCGCTGGCCATCGGCGGGGCGGAATTCCAGCGCGGCGGAAAGCCCGTTGTTTTCGCGCGTCAGGCGATAGTTGCGGAAATCCAGCGCGGTGGGCAGGCCGGCCGCGTCATAGGCAAATTCGCGGTTGTCGGTGATCTGATCACGCAGATAGTGCGAGCCGGCGATCAGCACGCCAAAATTGTCGTTGGACCACGAAGCGCGCAGCGAGGCCGTGCGCTGCTGGCCGCCGCCCAGATCCATCCAGCCATAACCCACATCGCCGGCCACATCGAAGCCCTTGCGATCGAAGGGCGAGAAGGTTTTCATGTCGATCTGCGCGACCACCGCTTCGGACGGAATGTCGGCGGTGAGCGACTTGTTGACCACCACGCTCGACAGGATGACCGACGGGATGGCGTCGAACCGGAAGGCGCGGCTGCCGCCGCCTTCGTCCACGCCGATGATCGGCACGCCATCCACCAGCACGCTGGTCCAGCGGTTCGGCGCGCCGCGCACCTGGATATAGCGTTCCTGGCCCTGATCGCGCTGCACGGCGATGGCCGGCAGGCGCGACAGGGCGGCAGCGGCGTTCTGATCGGGGAAGCGGCCGATGGCATCGGCAGCCAGCACGGACACCAGATTGTCCGCCTTGCGCTGTTCCAGGATGGCCAGCGTCTGCGCGGCGCGGATCGGCGCGGTGACGACGATTTCCGAATCCTCGGCGGCAGCTTCGGCACCGGCGGCATCAGCGGCGCCGGTTGCTTCCACCGCCTCACTGGCCAGCGCCGGCATCACCATGGCCAGGCTGGCCACACCGGCCAGCGCAAATGTCCGCATCCGCATTGTCTTGACCCCCATCGCATGTTCGCAATGGCAGAGGCGCTATGGGGTACGGGTTGCGCGGCGATGACGCTTTTCTTGCGCTGGCTTGAAGCTTTTGCGGCCAGTTTGTTACAGGATCTTCAAATGAAAAGGGCGACTGCCTGCACGACAGCCGCCCTTCCCGAACATATGTTGCGCGACTGTTACGCCGGCACGCTCTCCCCCCGGCGCTTACGCCGGCACGCTCTCCCCCCGGCGCTTACGCCGGCACGCTCTCGTTGAACGGCGTGTCCTTGTCCGGCCGCATGTCGCCGGGCAGTCCCAGCACGCGTTCGGCGATGATGTTGCGCAGGATTTCATCGGTGCCGCCAGCAATGCGCAGGCCAGCCGAACCGATGTAGCTGCCCTGCAGCTTGGCCAGTTCCGGATCGGCATCCGCACCGGCCACGAAGCCGTCCCCGCCAGCCAGATCGAGCGCGAAGCTGGCCAGATCCTGCATCGTCTTGGCCACCACCACCTTGGAGATGGACTGTTCCGGCCCCGGCACCTGACCCTTCGACAGCGCCGACAGGGCGCGCATCTGGGTGAGCTTGATGCCCTGATCGTTGATGTAGGTCTGGGCGATCTTCTGCCGCACGTCGGATGCGGTGATGGCCGGGTTGCCATCGGGCGCTTCCACGCCCTTGGCCAGCTTCATCAGCGTTTCATAGCCCGGCGCGTAGCGCGGCTTGCCGCCCACCGCGAGGCGTTCGTGCATCAGCGTGGTCAGCGCCACCTTCCAGCCATCGCCCACGGCGCCCAGCCGGTGCGTGTCCTTCACGCGCACGCCATCGAAGAACACCTCGTTGAAATCGCTCCCGCCCGAC
>JALOSK010000175.1 GCA_025458465.1 Sandarakinorhabdus sp.
TGCGGGCGTTGCGCTCGCCGCGCGAGGGCGCGCACCGGCTGTGTGGCCAGCGCAGCAACGCGGCTGCCGACGAAGCCGGTGGCGCCGGTGAGGGCGAGGGGGGCGGGAATGGGGCTCATCTTGTCACTCGTGGCGGCCCCGGTCGCGGCAAAGCCGCGCCCTGACGTCGAAGCGGTTCAGCGCGCAGGAGCGCGCGCTGCCCGCCCGGCCGCGCTTGCGCCTGGCGGCGCGCGGCACGCGCGCTCGCGGCGCTGCGCGCTACGCGGCCACTTCAAACGGCTGAATCTCGCCCGACAGATACTGCAACCGCGCCTTCGAACGCGACAGCTTGCCCGACGAGGTGCGCGGCAAGGTGCGCGGCGGCACCAGTTCGACAACGCAGCTCATGCCGGTGATCGCCTTCACCTTGCTCTTGATCGCCTCGCGCAGCTTGATGCGTTCATCATTGTCGCTGGTGCGGCACTGCACCAGCACGGCCGGCGCTTCCTCGCCGCTGGGCGTGGTGATCGAGAAGGCGGCGATGTCGCCGGCCTTGAAACCCGGCAGCTGCTCGATCGCCCATTCGATATCCTGCGGCCAGTGATTCTTGCCGTTGATGATGATCATGTCCTTGGCGCGGCCAACGATGTAGAGCGAGCCTTCCTTCATGTAGGCCATGTCGCCGGTGTCGAGCCAGCCGTCCTTCAGGCAGGCGGCGGTGGCTTCGGGATCCCGGAAATAGCCGGCCATGATGCCCAGCCCCTTCACGAACACGCGGCCGATCTTGCGATCGGGCAGCACGCGGCCCTTTTCATCGCGCACCTCGATGGTGAGGCCGGGCACGGCCTTGCCGCAGTTGACGATGGCACGATAACGGGTGGGCAGGCGCTGATCGGCGCGCGGGTCTGCGCCGGCACCGGACAGCGTGCGTTCGTCGATCAGGTCGCACTGGATGCCTTCGCCCACCGGCATGATGGTGACGGCCAGCGTCGCTTCGGCAAGGCCATAGCTGGGCAGGAAGGCCGACGCCTTGAAGCCGGCCGGAGCGAACGTGTCGACGAAGGCCTGCATCACTTCCGGGCGAATCATGTCGGCCCCGTTGCCGGCCACGCGCCAGCGCGACAGGTCATAGCGTTCGGCCACCGGGATGGAGGGCGAGATGCGGCGCGCGCAGATGTCGTACCCGAACGTCGGCGAATAGCTGAGCGAGGCATCCGGGTTGCGGCTGATCAGCGTGAGCCACGACAGCGGGCGGCGGGCAAAATCCTCGGTGGCGAGATAATCGACCGAGATCTGGTTGGCCATCGGCGCCAGCATGCAGCCCACCAGGCCCATGTCGTGATACCAGGGCAGCCAGCTCACCACCCGGTCGCCCTCGCTGGCGTGGGTGCAGCTGGCGTGCGCGGCCAGATTGGCCAGCAGCGCTTCATGGGTAACGGCAACACCGTGCGGGAAGCGCGTGGAGCCAGAGGAATATTGCAGATAGGCGATGTCGGTGGGGCTGGCCTTGGGCAGCGCCACGTCTGCCGCTTCGCCGCTGAACCATTCATCCCAATTGTGGGCCACGCACAGGCCGGTGGCAGCGTGCCTGACGATGTCGTGCAGGCCGCCCGGTGACAGCAGCATCAGCGGATCGCAGCTGGTGAGCTGCACGCGGATCAGGCCTCGCGCCCGCCGAAGCTGGTGGGCAGCGGCAGCGGCACCGGCAGCGCGCCGGCATAGATGGCGCCGAAGAAGGCGGCGGCAAAACCGGCGCCGGTTTCGGCGATCAGGGCGATGCGATCACCGGGCTTCACGCCTTCGGCAATGAAGTGCGCGGCATGGCGGCGCGCATCGGCGGCCAGTTCGCGATAGGGATAGGCGCGCACCAGATCGGCACGGGCGTCGTGGAAGTTGTAGCCCTTGTCACCCTGCGCAGCATAATCCAGCGCATCGCCCAGCGTCGCAAAATTGGCGCGGCGCAAGGGCAGCGCATCACGGGTTGGGGTGGGGGCCATCACGATATCGCCCATCTTGCTCTCCCTTGAGCGGGTTGTCGCTTTGCCGGTTGCGGCGCGACCTCGCCGCCCCGGCACTTTGATTTGTGTCCAATATCGCTGTTGCACGCGGGGGCGTTCAAATTCCGGCCCGAAAGTGGCAAGAAAGTGGCATGGATGATGAACAAAGCGTTGGTACCGGTCGCAAGCGCCGCCAGCCGCCCCCGCTGGACGATGCCGCGCTGCGTGATCTGGCGCTGGCCTATGCGGCGCGATTCGCCACCACGCGGGCCCGGTTGCTGCGGTATCTGGCGCGCAAACTGAAGGAACGCGGCTGGGCTGGCGAACAGCCGGCCAACCCGGAAGCGCTGGCCGATCGACTGGCAACGCTGGGCTATGTCGATGATGCGGCCTTTGCCGTCATGAAGGGCCGGGCGATGGCGGCGCGCGGTTTGGGGCGGCGGCGTGTGAACGAGGCGTTGGCGGCTGCCGGTGTGGCGCCGGATGATCGCGGGGAAGATCCCGATGAACAGACCGCGCTGGCCGTGGCGGTGGCGTTTGCCCGCCGCAAGCGGCTGGGCCCCTTTGCGCGCGTGGCGACTGATGATCCGGCCAGCCGGCAGAAAGCGCTGGCGGCCATGCTCCGCGCCGGCCATTCGATGGGGGCGGCGCGAACGGTGCTGGCGGCGCGCAGCGCGTGGGATGCCGAAGCGCTGATCAGCGAATTTGCTGACGGCCCTGACCAGACCAGCTGATCACCAGCCCAAGCGCCCGGCCCATGATTTTGCCGGTCAACGCCATGCGACGCGGGTTGAGATCGCCGGCATGTTCCAGCGCGATGGTCAGGCGGGGTTGGGCGGCCAGCAAGGCCAGAAGGGCAAGGCCAACCATGGCCATATGCGTTGCCACCGGGCGCTTCACGGGCGCTTCTCCTCATCTTGCCGAGGCGGCAGAATTCGGCCGGCCGCCTTGACCGAAGCTGAACGGCGTGCCCGCAATGCCTGTGCCAGCAAGAAGGGCGGCACCTTGGTGCCGCCCCCCTCATGCGCTGGCCAGTTGATCAGGCCTCTTCGGTGGGGGCCGGCAGCGCCTTGGGCGCCTTCTTCGCCTTCAGCTTCTTGACAGCCGGCACGATCTCGAAGGCCAGATCATTGTCCTTCACGTGCACGCGCACCTCGCCGCCATTCACCAGCTTGCCGAACAGCAGTTCCTCTGCCAGCGGCTGCTTGATCTTTTCCTGGATCAGGCGGCCCATCGGGCGCGCACCATACAGCTTGTCATAGCCGCGCTCGATCAGCCAGGCCTTGGCCTCTTCGGTGAGGCTGATGTGCACGTCGCGATCGGCCAGCTGCATTTCCAGCTGCAGCACGAACTTGTCGATCACCATGGCCACCACCGATGGCGGCAGATAGGCGAACGGCACGGTGGCATCGAGGCGGTTGCGGAATTCCGGAGTGAACAGCTTCTTGATGGCTTCCTCGTCCTCGCCCAACCGGGTGGTGGCGCCAAAGCCAATGCCTTCGCGCGCCATGTCGGCGGCGCCGGCATTGGTGGTCATGATCAGGATGATGTTGCGGAAATCCACCGTCTTGCCGTGGTGGTCGGTCAACTTGCCGTTGTCCATCACCTGCAGCAGGATGTTGAACAGATCGGGATGCGCCTTCTCGATCTCGTCGAGCAGCAGCACCGAATGCGGCTGCTGATCGACTGCATCGGTGAGCAGCCCGCCCTGATCGAAGCCGACATAGCCCGGAGGCGCCCCGATCAGCCGGCTCACCGAATGGCGCTCCATATACTCCGACATGTCGAAGCGGGTGAGCGGGATGCCCAGAATATGGGCCAGCTGCTTGGCCACTTCCGTCTTGCCGACACCGGTGGGGCCGCTGAACAGATAGCAGCCGATCGGCTTGTTGGGCTCCCGCAGGCCGGCACGGGCCAGCTTGATGGCGCTCGACAATTTCTCGATGGCGGCATCCTGGCCGAACACCACGCGCTTCAGATCGCTCTCCAGCGTGGCAAGCTGCGCCTTGTCGTCGGTGGAAACGCTTTTCGGCGGAATGCGCGCCATGGTGGCGATCACCGCTTCCACTTCCTTCACGCCGATGGTCTTGCGGCGCTTGTGCTCGGGCAGCAGCATCTGGCTGGCGCCGGTCTCGTCGATCACGTCGATCGCCTTGTCCGGCAGTTTGCGATCATTGATGTAGCGTGCCGAAAGCTCCACCGCCGCCTTGATGGCATCGGGGGTGTATTTCAGCTTGTGATGCTCCTCGTAGGACGAACGCAGGCCCATCAGGATCTTGATCGTGTCTTCCACCGTGGGTTCGTTGACATCGATCTTCTGGAAGCGACGCAGCAGCGCGCGATCCTTCTCGAAATGGTTGCGGAACTCCTTGTAGGTGGTCGAACCGATGCAGCGGATGGCGCCCGATGACAGTGCCGGCTTCAGCAGGTTCGACGCATCCATCGCACCGCCGCTGGTGGCGCCAGCACCGATCACGGTGTGGATCTCGTCGATGAACAGCACGGCGTGCGGCAGCTTTTCCAGCTCGTTCACGACATTCTTCAGCCGCTCCTCGAAATCGCCGCGATAGCGGGTGCCGGCGAGCAGCGCGCCCATGTCGAGGCTGTAGATCACCGCCGGCTTCAGAACGTCCGGCACCTGGCCTTCGACGATCTTGCGGGCAAGGCCTTCGGCAATCGCGGTCTTCCCGACACCGGGATCGCCCACGTAAAGCGGGTTGTTCTTCGAACGGCGGCACAGGATCTGGATGGTGCGGTCCACCTCGGCGGCGCGACCGATCAGCGGATCAACCTTGCCCAGCTTGGCCTTCTCGTTGAGGTTGACGGTGAACTGCTTCAGCGCGCTCTCCCCGCCCTTCTTGTCACCCTTCTCGGCCTTGGCGGGCTTGTCTTCCGGTTCGTCGCGCTCGCCGTTGCTGCCGGTGGCACCCTTGGGCGGCTTGGTTTCCGATTGGCCGGATTTCGCGATGCCGTGGCTGATGAACGACACCGCGTCCAGCCGTGTCATGTCCTGCTGCTGCAGGAAGAACACCGCGTGGCTCTCGCGTTCCGAAAACAGGGCGACCAGCACGTTGGCGCCGGTCACTTCCTCGCGGCCAGACGATTGCACGTGCAGGATGGCGCGCTGCACCACCCGCTGGAAACCGGCGGTGGGCGAAGGATCGACGCTGGCGTCGGTCTTCAGCGCTGTCAGCTCGGCATCGAGATAGCGGACCAGCTGGTTCTGCAGATCCTCCAGATCGACGTTGCACGCCTTCATCACCTGGGCGGCGTGCGTATCGGTCGTCAACGCCAGCAGCAGATGTTCCAGCGTTGCATATTCATGCGTCCGGCGGGCAGCTTCAGCCAGCGCATTGTGGAGGGTCTTTTCCAGTTCACGCGTGAACGATGGCATCAATATCTCCGGTGCGCGCCCTTCGGGGGGAAAGGAGCGCCGTTGCCGGCCCGGCCTGTTACCGGGCCATGACAGCAATGTCTGCCTGCCGTGCCCAAACATCAAGGGGCAAACGGCCCATGCTGGCAAATTGCACTGTGGCATCCGCGCGCAGGAGCCTCTGGTCTTGCCTGCTGCATGGCGCCATGATGGCGGTTCTTCATCAGAACGGAGCCAATGATGCGCTCACTTGCCATTGTTCTTCTGCTTGCGGTCGCGCCCGCTGCCGTCCCCGCTGCCGCCCAGCCTGCCATGATGCAGGCTGCGCCATCACCGGTGGCACCAAGCCCGCCTGTCGCTCCCGGTTACCTCGCACCGCGCCCGCCGCAATCGCTGCTCAACCTGCTGCCGCCGCCGCCAGAGGCCGGCAGTGCGGAAGAGCGTGCCGACCGCAGCGTCTATCGCGACAGCCGGCGCGGGATCGGGGGCGATCTGTGGCAGCGGGCCATCGGGCAATTGTCGGTGACCAGCCCGGCCTTCGTGCAGCAGTTGAGCTGCGCGCTTGGCGCGAAGCTCAGCCCCGAAACCACGCCGGCCACCATGTCCATCCTGCGCCGCGCCGGCAGCGATCTGGCGCCGGCGGTGAACATCGCCAAAAATTTCTACAAGCGCCCGCGCCCGTTCGCGAACGGGCGGGAAAAGGCCTGCGATCCCGATGCGGCCATCGATGGCGGAAAGGCCCTGGGCTATGGTTTCCCGTCGGGCCATGCCGCCGTGGGCTGGTTTTGGGGCCTGATCCTGGCCGATATCCGCCCCGAACGCGCCGCGCCGCTGTTGAAGTTCGGCAAGGCCACCGGCGATCTGCGCATCGCCTGCCGGGTGCACTGGCTTTCGGACGTCACCTATGGCCGGGTGTTCGCCACCGGCATCTATCAGGCCATCGCGGATC
>JALOSK010000176.1 GCA_025458465.1 Sandarakinorhabdus sp.
TCGCCTTCGGCCAGCCGCACATCGGCGAAGGTGGACCGCGGCACGATCTCCAGATTGCGCTCCACCGCCACCTTGGCGGCGGGCAGATCAAGATCGGCGAGCAGAACGGCAATCGTGGTGCCGGCGGCGATGCGGCGCGGCTCGCCGTTCAGGATGATGGTCAGATCGGTCATAACAGTCATCACTGGCCCAAATGTCACTGGCCCAACGCCGCCGCCAGCACGGCCGCGCGCAGTTCGGGGATGCCCACGCCCTTTTCGGAACTGGTGGCGATCACCTCGGGATAGGCGGCCGGGTGGGCGCCGCTGGACCGCAGCACGTCGGCCGTGATCGCTTCCAGCTGCGTCGGCTTGATCTTGTCGCCCTTGGTCAGCACGATCTGGAAGCTCACGGCGGCCTTGTCGAGCATGGCCATCACCTCGCGGTCGACCGGCTTGATGCCATGGCGGCTGTCGATCAGCACCAGCACGCGTTTCAGCACCGGGCGGCCGCGCAGATAATCGAACACCAGGTGCTTCCAGCGCTTCACCACGTCCCTGGGGGCTTCGGCAAAGCCATAGCCCGGCATGTCGATCAGGCGGAAGTCCGGCGGATCGCCAACGTTGAACACGTTCAATTCCTGCGTGCGCCCCGGCGTGACCGACGTGCGCGCCAGCCCATGCCGGCCGGTGATGGCGTTCAAGAGCGAGGATTTGCCCACGTTGGACCGCCCGGCGAAGGCAATCTCCGGCACGTCCGGCGCGGGCAGGAAGTGCAGTTCCGGGGCGGACAACTGAAATTCGACCGGCCCGGAAAAGCGCTTCCGGGCCAGTTCGATCAGCTCGGCGCGGGCTTGCGCGTCACTCACTTGCGGCGACGCCCATTGGGCCGGGGTGGCGGCGGTTTGGGCGCGCCCTGCGCCGCGGCGGGCTTGGCCGCCACCGGCTTCACATCGATCACCGCAGCCGATGGCGGCGTTGCCGGCACCGGATATTTGCGGTTCATGTAAAGCTGCTGGACGATGGAAACCAGGTTGTTGACCGTCCAGTAGAGCTGCAGGCCGGCCGCAAACGGCGCCATGAAGAACATGAACAGCCACGGCATGATGGCGAACACCTGCTGCTGCACCGGATCCAGCGCCGCCGGGTTCAACCGCTGCTGCAACCACATGGTGACCCCCAGCAGGATCGGCAGCACGCCCAGCGCAATGAAGGCCGGCGGCTGCCAGGCGATCAGGCCGAACAGGTTCAAGGGCGTCAGCGGATCGGGGGCGGAGAGATCCTGCAGCCACAGCACAAACGGCTGGTGCCGCATCTCGATGGAGATCAGCAGCGTCTTGTAGAGCGCGTAGAAGATCGGGATCTGCAGCAGGATCGGCAGGCAGCCGGCCAGCGGATTGACCTTCTCCGTCTTGTAGATGGCCATCATCTCCTGCTGGGCGCGCAGCTTGTCGTCCTTGTACTTCTCCTGGATGGCCTTCATGCGCGGGCCGACCAGCCGCATCTTGGCCATCGATTCATATTGCTTGTTGGCAATCGGGAACATCAGGGCGCGCACGATCAGCGTGAGCCCGATGATGGCCACGCCGAAGTTGCCGGTGAACTTGAACAGCCAATCGAGCAGATAGAAGATCGGCTTGGCAATCGCCTCGAACCAGCCCCAGCTCACCGCCTTGTCCAGCCGCGGGATGCCGGCTTCGGTGTAGCGATCCAGCAGATCCACTTCCTTGGCGCCAGCGAACAGCCGCACCGTGGTGCTGGCGGTGCCGCCGGCCGGCACGGTGATGGCGCCGGCCAGCCAATCGGCCTGATACTGGCCGCCGGCATATTGGAAGCTGGCGGCGATCTTCGCCTTCTGATCCGGCACGCTGGCGGCCAGCCAGTATTTCTCGGTCAGGCCGAGCCAGCCGCCGGTGGAGGTGAAGCGCTGCGGGCCATCCTCGCGCAGCGTCTCATACTCAAGATCGCTGTCTTTCAGGGTGCCATCGAGCACGCCGATCGGGCCGACATGCACGTTCACCTCGGCGCCCGGCGCCTCGCCCTTGCGGGACACCAGGCCAAAGGGCTGCAGGCTCACCGCCTGCGCGCCGGGGTTCTGGATGCTCTGTTCCACGGTGAACAGATAATCGCTGTCCACGCTGATCTTCTGGCGGAACACCAGCCCCTGCGGGGACGTCCAGCTGAGGGTGACGGGCGTCTTTGGCGTCAGCACCGGGCGATCGGCCGTCCAAACGGCATCGATGGGCGGCGCGGCGGCGCCCACCCAGCCGAACTGGGCAAACTGGGCATTGGCACTGCCGGTGCGCGCGAACAGGCGCACCGCAGGGGCATCCTTCTCCAGCGTCTGGCGATGGGTTGGCAGCACCAGATCATCGAAGCGCGCGCCGGCCAGGTTGATGCTGCCATTGAGGCGCGGGGTTTCAACCCGCACGCGCGGCGCGTTCACCGCGGCACGTACAGACGGTGCCGGCGCAGCCGTGGCAGCACCGGGCGCCGCGGGGGCTGGAGCAGCCGCAACAGTGGCCGTGGCAGCAGCCTTCGGCGCCGGTTCGGGCGCAGCCGGCAGGAAGCGTTCGGCCAGGAACGTCCAGCCGATCAGCACGATGCTCGACAGCAGCACGGCCAGCACGATGTTCTTCGTGTCGGGCGATTGATTGTCCTGGGCCAAGAAAATTCTCTTCTGTCGCGGATTCGGGAAAGTGTGGCGCAGCCTATAGCCGGTCAAGGCACCGGGTCATAGCCCGCGCCGCCCCACGGATGGCAGCGGGCGATGCGCCGCAGCGCCAGCCAGCCACCCCTGGCCGGGCCGTGCCGTTCAATGGCGGTGATGGCATAGGCCGAACAACTGGGCGTGAAACGGCAGGATGGCGGCAGCACTGCCGAAAACGTGGCCTGCCACAGGCGGATCGGCCAGATGAGCAGGCGTTTCATGGGCGCCTTTCCCCCGCATCTCTGGGTTTCGGCGGCGGCGGCAGATGCGCCCTGGCCAGTGCCTTTTCCAGATCGGCGCGCAACTGCGCGAAGTCCCGGGTCAGGCCGGCCTCGCGCCCGATCAGCACATGATCGGCACCGGCATGGCCATGGTCCGGCAGCGCCAGCCGCACCACCTCGCGCAGGCGGCGCTTCAACCGGTTGCGCACCACGCTGTTGCCGATCTTCTTGGTCACCGTATAGCCGGCGCGCATCAGCGGATCACCATCACCGCGCTGCCGCACAAGCAGCACAAAGCCGGCGGATGGAACCCGCCGGCCCTGGTTTGCGATAAGGAAATCCCGACGCTGCCGGATGGTCTCCGGCGCGCGCATCCGGATCAGGCCGTCAGCTTCTTGCGGCCGCGGGCGCGGCGAGCCTGGATGACCTTGCGGCCGCCAACGGTGGCCATGCGGGCGCGGAAGCCGTGGCGGCGGGCGCGGACAAGCTTGGACGGCTGATAGGTGCGCTTCATCGTGATGGTCCCGAAAACAATATGCACATGGGCCACAGGCAGGCCTGTCGCCGGAAAGAGAGATGCCGATAATGCGGCGGCGGCCCAGAGTCAACAATCAGTCAACAACGTTGGCACTGGACAAGCCGCATCCGCGTGGCAATGGCAGGGGCCATGGAAACCTCGCCTCTCGCCCTGCCCTTTCCCGATCTGGCGCCCATCAGCGGCGTGCGCATCGGCACCGCCAGCGTGCCCTACAAGAACTGGACGCGCGATTGCGTGACGCTGGTGGAATTCGCGCCCGGCACGGTGGTGGCCGGGGTGACGACCCAATCGAAATGCCCATCGCCGGAAGTGGAGTTGTGCCGCGCCAAGCTGCCTGGGGGCCGGGCGCGCGGCCTGATCGTCAACGCCGGCAACAGCAATGCCTTCACCGGCGCCGCCGGCCGCGCCGCCGCCGAAGCCCAGGCCGCGCGGGTAGCGCAGGTGCTGGGCTGCCTGGCCGAAGAGGTGTTCAGCGCATCGACCGGCGTGATCGGCGTGCCGCTGCCGGTGGCGCTGGCGCTGGACGGGGTGGACAAGGCCCACACCCGGCTTGGCACGGGTGACTGGCTGGCGGCCACCAACGCCATCGGCACCACCGACACCTTCCCCAAGGCCGCCAGCACCAGCGCCATTGTGGGCGGCCGGCGCGTGACGCTGGTCGGCATCATCAAGGGCAGCGGCATGATCGCGCCCGACATGGCAACCATGCTGGGCTTCATCTTCACCGATGCCGCCATTGCACCTGCATTGTGGCAGCAGATGCTGAACGCCGCCGTGGCCGAGACGTTCAACTGCATCACCGTGGACAGTGACACCTCTACGTCGGACACGGTGCTGGCCTTTGCCACCGGCGCCGCCGGCAACCCTGAACTGGCCAGCATGGACGATGCCGGCGCCGACGCCCTTGCCGCCGCGCTCACCGATCTGTGCCGGCAGCTCGCCATCCTGGTGGTGCGGGATGGCGAAGGCGCGCAGAAGCTGATCCAGGTGACCGTGACCGGCGCGGTGGACGTCGCCTCGGCCCGCCGCATCGCCATGAGCATCGCCAATTCGCCGCTCCTGAAAACCGCCATTGCCGGCGGCGACGCCAACTGGGGCCGGGTGGTGATGGCGGTGGGCAAGGCCGGCGAACCGGCCGAGCGCGATCTTCTGTCGATCCGCTTCGGCGAAACACTGGTGGCGCAAGGCGGCGCGGTGGTCCCGGGCTATGATGAAGCGCCGGTGGCCGCGCATCTGGCGGGGCAGGAGGTGCGCATCGGCGTCGATCTGGGCCTCGGGCCAGGCCGGGCGCGGGTGTGGACCTG
>JALOSK010000177.1 GCA_025458465.1 Sandarakinorhabdus sp.
ACCGGCAAGGGCACCGCGCTGGTCAACCTGTGCGTGGGTGCCGGTATGGGCACGGGCACCATCATAGAAAGGCTCTGAGCGCCCCCCGCGCCAGCCCATTTCTGAACGAATCCAAGGGAAGATCCCAATGACCACCGCCATCCACACCGAACTCGATGCCGACGGCATCCTCCTGCTCACCATCGACGTGCCCGGCCAATCGATGAACGTCATCACGCCGGAAGTGCAGGCCGATCTGGCGGCCGCCATCGAGCGGCTGAAGACCGACGACACCGTCAAGGGCGCCGTGCTTACCAGCGGCAAGGCCAGCGGCTTCATGGCCGGCGCTGACCTCAAGGGCATGGGCGCGCTCTTCGGGGGCGGCGCCGCGCTGCCCGAAGGCAAGAGCCGCATGGCCGCGCTGTTCGATGGCGTGTTCGGCCTCAACAAGCTGCTGCGTGACCTTGAAACCTGCGGCAAGCCGGTGGCCGCAGCCGTGAATGGCCTGGCGCTGGGCGGCGGGCTCGAATTCATCCTTGCCTGCCATTATCGCGTCATTGCGGACAATCCCAGGATCACGCTGGGCCTGCCGGAAATCATGGTGGGCCTGTTCCCGGGGGCGGGCGGTACCCAGCGCCTGCCGCGCCTGATGGGCATCCAGCCGGCCCTGATGTATCTGCTGCAAGGCAAGAACATGAGCCCGCAGGAAGCGCTCGGCTTTGGCGTGGCGCAGGCCGTGGTGCCTGCGGATCAGATCATCGCCACCGCCAAGGCCTGGGTGAAGGCCAACCCCAACGG
The DNA here is from genome assembly GCA_025458465.1 of Sandarakinorhabdus sp. Lineage (GTDB taxonomy): Bacteria > Pseudomonadota > Alphaproteobacteria > Sphingomonadales > Sphingomonadaceae > Sandarakinorhabdus. Next base: position 778 of record JALOSK010000177.1, read on the forward strand.
CGGCGTGCAGCCGTGGGACACCAAGAACTTCAAGTTCCCCGGCGGGCCGGCCACCGCGCTCAACCCCAATTTCGCGCAGATGTTCGTGGGCGGCACCGCCATGATCCACGTCAACGCGGGCGACAACATGAACGCGCCCAAGGCGATCCTGAGCGCTGTCTATGAAGGCACGCAGGTGCCGATGGACCTCGCCATCCGCATTGAATCCAAATATTTCGCCAAGGTGGTGGCCGATCCCCAGGCCGGCAACATGATCCGCAGCCTGTTCGTGTCCAAGCAGGCCGCCGAGAAAGGCGCCCGCCGCCCCAAGGATGTGGCCCCGCAGCCGACGAAGAAGGTCGCCATGCTGGGCGCCGGCCTGATGGGTGCCGGCATCGCCATGGTGTCGGCGCAGGCCGGGATCGAGGTGGTGCTGCTCGACACCACGCAGGAAGCCGCCGAGAAGGGCAAGCAATATACGGCGGACCGGCTGGCCAAGAAGAAGATGCCGGCCGACAAGGCGCAGGCCATCCTCGATCGCATCCACCCCACCACCAATTATGCCGATCTGGCCGGCTGCGATCTGGTGATCGAGGCGGTGTTTGAAACCCGCGAGATCAAGGCCAATGTGACGAAGCAGACGGAGGCCGTGCTGGGCCCGGACGTGATCTTCGGCTCCAACACCTCCACCCTGCCGATCACCGGCCTTGCCGAAGCGTGGAGCAAGCCGGAGAATTTCATCGGCATCCACTTCTTCTCGCCGGTGGAAAAGATGCCGCTGGTGGAAATCATCGTCGGCAAGAAGACCGGCGCCGCCGCCATCGCCAAGGCGCTGGATTATGTGGCCGCCATCCGCAAGACGCCGATCGTGGTGAACGACAGCCGCGGTTTCTACACCTCGCGCTGCTTTGGCACCTATGTGCAGGAAGGCCTGGCATTGCTGGGCGAAGGCACCGTGCCGGCGCTGATCGAGAATGTCGGCAAGCAGATGGGCATGCCGGTCGGCCCGCTCGCGGTGAACGACGAGGTGGGCCTCGACCTTTCGTACAAGGTCGCGCAGCAGACGAAGAAGGATCTGGGCGACGCGTACAAGGGCGGGCCGGGTGAGGCGGTCATCGAGAAGATGAACGAACTGGGCCGCCAAGGGCGCAAGAACGCCAAGGGCTTCTATGTCTATCCGGAAGGCGGCGGGAAGAAGTATCTGTGGCCGGAACTGGTGGAAACCGTGGCCGGTGGCCTCGCCGCCGATCAGCCCAGCGCTGCCGACGTGAAGGAACGCCTGCTCTATCGCCAGCTGGTGGAATGTGCCCGCTGCTTTGCCGAGGGCGTGCTGGAAACCCCGCAGGATGGTGATCTGGGCGCCATCTTCGGCTGGGGCTTCGCGCCGTTCACCGGCGGCCCGTTCAGCCACATGGACACGGTGGGCATCGCCAATGTGGTGGCCACGCTCGATCGGCTGGCGCAGAAGCACGGGGAGCGGTTCGCGCCGCCGCAGCTGCTGCGCGACATGGCGGCACGCGGTGACAGCTTCTACGCCATGGCGGCCAGCAAGGCGGCCTGAACCCGGCTTGCGGATTGGAGAAGGGCGGGGCAGGCTGATGTCATGTCAGCCAGCACCCCCTTCACCCTTCCCAACGGCCAGCGGTTTCGCAACCGCATCGCCAAGGCGGCGATGACGGAGGGGCTGGCCGGCCCCGATGGCCTGCCGAACGCCGCGCACGAGGCGCTCTATCGGCGCTGGGCGCATGGCGGCTGCGGGCTGTTGATCACCGGCAACGTGCTGGTGGACGCACGGCATCTGGAACGGCCCGGCAACGTGATCGTCGATGGCGCGCTGCCGGCCGAGGGCAAGGCGGCGTGGGCACGATGGGCGGCCGCCGCCACCGAGGCCGATTGCCAGGCCTGGGTGCAGATCAACCACGCTGGCCGCCAGACGCAGAAGGCGGTGAACCCGCATCCCAAGGCGCCTTCGGCGGTGCCGCTGGCGCTGCCGGGCGGCCAGTTCGGCATGCCGGTGCCACTGACCGAAGCCGAAATCCACGGCCTGATCGCGCGCTGGGCCGATGCGGCGGCCATATCGCGCGAAGCCGGCTTCACCGGCGTGCAGGTGCACGCTGCCCATGGCTATCTGATCAGCCAGTTCCTGTCTCCGCTGGCCAACCAGCGCCGTGATGAATGGGGCGGCAGCCTGGAAAACCGCGCACGTTTCCTGATCGAAACCGTGAAGGCGGTGCGCGCCGCCGTGGGCGCCGATTTCACCCTGTCGGTGAAGATCAACAGCGCCGATTTCCAGAAGGGCGGCTTTGCCTTCGAAGATTGCCTGGTGGTGGCCGGCTGGCTGGCCGATCTGGGCGTGGATTGTCTCGAAATTTCCGGCGGCACCTATGAACAGCCGGCGATGATGGACATGGACGGCCTGACCCCGCGCGAGGAGCCAAAACAGCAATCCACCCGCCAGCGCGAAGCCTATTTCGTGCAACTGGCGCGCGCGCTGATGCAGGCCAAGGCGCCGCCGCTGATGGTCACCGGCGGCCTGCGCAGCCTGGCCGCCATGGACGACGCCGTGGCCAGCGGCATCGCCTTCGTCGGCGTTGGCCGGCCGCTGTGTGCGGAGCCCGACTGTGTCGCCGATCTGCTGGCCGGCGCGTCGGAGGAACTGCCGCGCTTTGAAGACCGGTTGGCCATCGGCCCGGGCCTGTTGGGGCCGGGATCGCCGTTCAAGCTGGTGCGCACGCTGAACGGCTTTGCCGCGCAGGCCTGGTATTATCAGCAGATCCGCCGCATCGCGGCCGGCGGCGCTGCGGTGAAGCTCAATCCCTTCAAGGCCTTCCTTGCCGAGCAGCAGGAAAACAAGGCGCGGGCGCGCGCCTGATGCCGCGCCTGATGCCGCGACGCGCGTGGTTGCTGTGGCTGGTCGGCGCCGGGCTGGCCCTGCTGGTGCTGGGCTATGTGGGCGCCATCCGTGATCCGCTGGTCAGCCACTATCGCGTGGCCTTGCCCGGCCTTCAGCGCCCGCTGCGGCTGGTCCACCTCTCCGACATCCACGGCAGCCCCTGGGACATGCCGGAGCCGCGCATCGAACGCATCGTGGCGCAGGCCAACGCGCTGAAACCCGATGTGATCGTGATCACCGGCGATTTTCACGCCAGCAAGATCATCAATCCGAAGATGCGGCTGGAGGCGGCGCTGCGCCCGCTCACCCGCCTTGCCGCGCCGCTGGGCGTGTGGAGCGTGCCGGGCAATCATGATGAGCCGTACTGGATACGCCGCGTCATGCGGCGGTTCGGCCTCAGGCTGCTCACCGGCGCGCTTGTTGATGTCGGGCCGCTGCAGATCGTGGGCGCCGATGATCTGATCCTGGGCCGCAACAGTGAAGCGCGCTTTGCCGCGGCGGCAGCCGGAGCCGCACCGGGCAAGCCGGTGATCGGCCTGGTGCACGAACCCCGCCTGTGGGCGCGCCTGCCGGCCAACGTGAACCTGCTGCTGGCCGGGCACACGCATGGCGGCCAGATTCGCGTGGCCGGATTGCCGCCGCTGCCCGATTATTATGAACGCCACCGCCACGGCCTGTTCCGCAACGCCGCCGGGCAGGCGATGATCGTTTCGGCCGGCATCGGCACCACCTTCGTGCCGCTGCGCATCGGGGTGCCGCCGGAAATCGTGGTGGTGGAACTGGTGCCTCACGCTTCGGGCAGGAAGTCCGGCACCGAAAGATAACGTTCGCCGGTGTCATAGTTGAAGCCCAGCACGCGGCTGTTGGCGGGCAGTTCCTGCAGCTTGGCGGCGATGGCGGCCAGCGTCGCGCCCGACGATATGCCGACCAGCATGCCTTCTTCCTTCGCGGCGCGCAGGGCCCAGGCCTTGGCGTCGCCGCCGTCCACCTGCACCACGCCATCCAGCAGCGGCACATCGAGATTCTTCGGGATGAAGCCGGCGCCG
>JALOSK010000178.1 GCA_025458465.1 Sandarakinorhabdus sp.
GGCACCGCCACCATGCTGGCCGCCGCCCGCAGCGCCGGGGTCAGCCGGTTCGTCCATGTTTCCAGCCTGGCCGCCCGCGCGCCATCTCTGTCCCTCTATGGCGCGTCCAAGCGCGATGCCGAACATCTGGTGATGGCCAGCCCGCTTGACTGGGTGATCGTGCGCCCGCCCGGCGTCTATGGCCCCGGTGACCGCGAGATGCTCGATCTGTTCAAGCTGGCGAAGCTGGGACTGGGGCTCGCGCCCGGCGGGCCCGATGCGCGCATCAGCCTCATCCATGTCGATGATCTGGCGCGGGCGCTGCTGGTGCTGGCCAGTGGCGGCCCGTCGCGCGAGGTGCTGGAACTCGACGATGGCGCCGGCGCGCGCGGCGGATACGCCCATGCCGAACATGCCGGCGCCATCGGCGCGGCGCTGGGCAAACAGGTGCGGATGATCCCCATCGGCGACGGACTGCTGAACGGTGCCGCCGCGGTGGCAACCCGGCTGGCAGGCTGGCGCGGCCAGCTGCCCACGCTCAGCCGGGATCGCGCGCGTTATCTTGCCCATCCCGATTGGGTGGCACGCGGCGGCAACGAACGCATCGCCGATCTGTGGCAGCCGCGCTTTGGCCTGGCCGATGGCATGGCCGACACGGTGGCCGGCTATCGCGCGAGAGGCTGGCTTTAGCGGCTGGCTGTAACGGCTGGCTTCAGGAGCTGGTTCCGCAATTTGGCCATGATGTGCGGGCAAAGGCGCGGAACAACGCTGCTGATGGAGTGACAATGTCCGACCGCGCCGAGGTCTATGCCCGCATCATCGAACTGATCGAGCCCTTGAATGCCAAGAAGGTGGCGCTCACCGAAGCCACGACCTTCGCCGGCGACATGGAGATGGACTCGCTGACCGTGATGGACCTTGTCGCCAGCATGGAGGACGAGTGGGACATCATGATCCCCCTGAACATGCTGCCGGATCTGGAAACCATCGGCCAGGTGGCCGACGCCGTGCACGGCCTGGTCGCGAAGAAGGGCTGAGCGTCATGCCAAATCCTCCCGTTCTCGATCTGCTCGCCAAATATGATCCACTGATCGCCGAACATGCGGGTCTCTTGTCCACCGGCATCCGCGATCCGTTCGGCATCGTGATGGAAAAGGTGGTCTCCCCCACCGAAGCCATCATCAAGGGCAAGCACACCATTCTGCTTGGCACCTACAACTACATGGGGATGACCTTCGACGCCGATGTGGTTGCCGCCGGCCAGGCCGCGATCCGCGATTTCGGCGCCGGCACCACCGGCAGCCGCGTGCTCAATGGCACCTACCAGACGCACAAGGAGTGCGAGGAGGCGCTGAAGGATTTCTATGGCATGTCCCACGCCATGGTGTTCTCCACCGGCTACCAGGCCAATCTGGGCATGGTTTCGACCCTGGCTGGCAAGGGCGATTTCATCATCCTCGATGCCGACAGCCATGCCTCCATCTATGATGGCTGCAAGATGTCCAACGCCGATATCGTGCGCTTCCGCCACAATGATGCGGCCGATCTGGAAAAGCGCCTGAAGCGCCTGCCGGCGGATGCGGGCAAGCTGGTGGTGCTGGAAGGCGTCTACTCGATGCTGGGCGACGTCGCGCCGCTGCCGGAACTTGTGGCCATCGCCAAGGCCCACGGCGCCATGGTGCTGGTCGACGAAGCGCATGGCATGGGCTTTTTCGGTGAACATGGCCGCGGCGTCTATGAGGAACAGGGTGTTGCGGACGACGTCGATTTCGTTGTCGGCACCTTCTCCAAATCGGTCGGCACGGTTGGCGGCTTCTGTGTCTCCAACCACCCGAAGTTCGAGATATTGCGGCTGGTCTGCCGGCCCTACACCTTCACCGCATCGCTGCCGCCGGCCGTGGTGGCCTGCGCCGCAACGTCCATCCGCAAGCTGATGACCGCGCACGACAAGCGCGCCCGGCTGTGGGAGGCCACCCGCCGGCTGCATGGTGGCCTGAAGGCGCGCGGGTTCAAGCTGGCGACGGAGACCCCGGAAAGCGCCATCGTTTCGGTGCTGATGCCCGATCAGGAAACCACCGCGCTGATGTGGTCCACCCTGATCGAACTGGGCGTCTATGTGAACATGAGCCGGCCGCCCGCCACCCCGGCCGGCGTGTTCCTGCTGCGCTGTTCCATCTGTGCGCTGCATTCCGATGCCCAGATCGACACGGTGCTGGAGCGGTTTGCGCAGGCCGCGCAGATGTGCCGGCTGCCGCTGTTGGAAGCAGTCGCAGCCTGATTTGTTCATGACTGGGCCACAACGGGCGGCTATAGCATGGCCGCCCGGTGGCATTGACGCGCGCCGGCGAAGGACAAGCCGGCCGCGTGACCAAGCGCATCGATCGCTATCTGTTCAGCCTGATCCTGGTGCCGTTGATCGGCACGCTGGTGGTGGCCGCGATGCTGCTGGTGCTTGACCGGATGCTGCGGCTGTTCGATTTCGTCATCAACGAAGGCGGGCCGGTCAACGTCGTCTGGCGGATGCTGGGCAATCTGCTGCCCGAATATCTCTCGCTGGGCATCCCCATCGGCGTGATGCTGGGCACGCTGCTGGCCTTCCGGCGGTTGGCCACCACGTCGGAACTTGATGCGCTGCTGGCAGTGGGCATTTCCTATGGCCGGCTGCTGCGCGTGCCGTTCCTGTTCGCCATCGTGTTCGCCATCGTCAATTTCGGCATCGTTGGCTGGCTGCAGCCGGTGACACGCTATGCCTATGAAAATCTGCGCTTCGAACTGCGCTCCGGTGCGCTGGGGGCTTCCATCAAGGTGGGCGAATTCGCCAATCTGGGCGGCGGGCTGACGCTGCGTGTCGAAGAATCACGCGAGGGCGGGCGCGATCTGCGCGGCCTGTTCGTGCGCGCCGCCCAGAAAACAGCAGACGGCAAGGATGGGCAGACCATCGCCGCAACCGCCGCGCGCGGCACCTTCCTGGCCACCGATGATCCCGAATATATCCTGCTGCGGCTGCAGGACGGCACGCTGGTGCACAGTCCGGATGCAACCGCGACCCCGCGCGTGCTGAGCTTCCGCCAGCATGATCTGCCGATCCGGCTGCCGGAAATGGCGGCGTTCCGCAAACGCGGCGAAGGCAATCTGGAAGCCACGCTGCCCGAACTGGCGCGCACCATGTTCACCAGCACCGATCCCGTGGAACAGCGCGGCGCTGCTGCCACCTTCCACCGCCGCATCGTGCAGTGCGTGATCATGTTCGTGCTGCCATTTCTGGCCATCGCCATGGCGATTCCGCCCAAACGCTCCACCTCGGCGCTGGGCGTGTTCCTGTCGATCATCGCGCTGGTGACGTTCCACAAGTTCACCGAATATGGCGAGCGCATGGGCGCGCTGGGCCGGGTGGATCCGCTGCTGGCGCAATGGGTGCCTTATGCGCTGTTCCTGGGGCTGGCGCTGTGGATGTATCACGTGCTCGGCAAGCCGGGTGGGCAGCCGATCGGCGCGCTGGATCGCTGGTTCGGCAAGATCACGGCGCTGGTGTCGGGCCTGGCCGGCAGGCTGGTGCGGCGGTCGCGCTGGTCTGATGACGTGCTGTCGGCCGGGTGACGCAGATGGCGATTTTCCCATCCCGCACCATCGCCTGGTACACTGCCCGCATGTTCCTTGTGCGGGTTGCGGCGTTCATCATTGGCCTTACCGTCATCCTGCAGGCGCTCGATCTTCTCTCCGAATCCGGCAAGGTGCTGGCGGCGCCGGGCAATACGGAGGCGGATCTGTGGGTCTATGTGTCCTTGCGGGCGCCGCAGATCGTGCAGCTGTTCCTGCCGTTTTCGGTGCTGCTGGCCACGCTGGTCACGCTGGCGACGCTGAACCAGAACAGCGAGGTGGTGATCTTCAAGGCCGCCGGCCTTTCGGCCCACCATATATTGGCGCCGCTGATGGTGGCGGCGCTGGGCGTGGCGGCGGCCAATTTCGTGTGGAACGAACGCATCGCCACCCGATCAAGTGCAACGCTGCGCGCCTGGCAGGACAATGAATTCCGCAAATTGCCCAAGGCCATCCCCAAGCCAACACAAAGCTGGGTCCGCGGCGGGGACGATCTGTTCCACGCCGAAACCGTTGCCGGCAGCGGCAACGCCACGCGGCTGGGCGATGTCACCATCTATGATCGCCACGAAAACCGGCTGGTGCAGGTGGTGATGGCAGCCAGCGCCACGCCGCGCGATGGCGGCTGGACGCTGACCAATGTGCGCCTGTTCGATGTCGCCAGCGGCAGCATCGAGGCGCGCGACACGCTGGCCTTCCCAACCCGGGTGGTGCCGCGCCAGTTCACCACCACCAGCATCAATCCCAACTTCGTTGCCATGTGGGACTTGTGGCCGCAGATCCGCGAACAGCGCGCCGCCGGCAAGCCCACCGACGTGCTGGAAGCCGCCTTCTGGCACAAGATTTCGGGGCCGCTGTCCACCGTTCTGATGCCGCTGCTGGGCGCGGTGGCAGCGTTTGGCTTGGCGCGTTCGGGCAAATTGTTCGTGCGCGCGGTGATCGGCATGGCGCTGGGCTTCGCCTTTTTCGTGGCCGACAATTTCATGCTGGCGATGGGCAATTTCGGCACGGTGCCGCCGCTGATGGCGGCCTGGGCGCCGTTCCTGCTGTTCCTGCTGATCGGCGAGGCCGTGCTGATCCGCACGGAAGAGTGACCGCCGCCAATTTGAACGATCCCCACTGGGTTCCGCCGCTGAAATCGGAAATGCTGGGCCTGATTGGTGGCGAGAAATCCAACCCCTGGTTCGGCCACGCCGAAGCCGCCTTCTGGCTGGCGGAGCGTGATGGCCGGGTGGTCGGCCGCATTTCGGCGCAGGTGGATCAACTGGTGATCAAGCCTGGCGCCCCCGGCGCCGGCCCCGGCACTGGCCACTGGGGCATGTTCGAATGCATCGATGATCAGGCCGTGGCCGATGCCCTGTTCGACACTGCCGAACGCTGGCTGAAGGCGAAGGGCATGACGCGGGCGCTGGGCCCGTTCAGCCTGTCCATCTGGGATGAACCCGGCCTGCTGGTGCAGGGCTTCGACGGCCCGCCCACGGTGATGATGGGCCATCACCTGCCCTATTACGAGCGACTGATCGCGGCGCGCGGCTATGAGGGCATCAAGGATCTGCACGCCTGGTCGCTGCCGATCGCCGGGCCTTTCCCGGAGATGGTGCAGCGCATCGTCGCCTTTTCGGAACGCAACGCCAAGCTGGTGACTCGCCCGGTGGACAAGGCGAACTTCGACAAGGAAGCCGCGCTGATCCTCGATATCCTCAACGATGCCTGGTCCGACAATTGGGGCTTCGTGCCGCTCACGCCCGACGAGGTTGCCTATGTTGGCAAGAAGCTGAAGCCGATCATCTTCGAAAACCTGGTGCGGGTGGCCGAATATGAGGGTGAACCGGTTGGCTTCATGATCACCCTGCCCGACATCAACGAGCTGACCCGCGATCTGAACGGCGAGCTGTTCCCGTTTGGCTGGGCGAAACTGCTGTGGCGGCTGCGTGCGCCCAAGGTGAAGCGCATGCGCGTGCCGCTGATGGGCATCAGGAAATCGCTGCAGGGCCACCGCGTGGCCAGCCTGATGGCCTTCCAGATGATCGAATATATCCGCCGCGCCGCGGTCACCGAATTCGGCGCCACCGAAGGCGAGATCGGCTGGATTCTGGACGACAACGGCCCGATGCGCTCCATCGCGGACGCCATCGACAGCCACGTCACCCGCACCTATCGGGTGTTCGAAAAGCCGCTCTGACAAAAAGGGGGAGCGGTTGCCCGCTCCCCCCTCTTGGTCGGTGGTGCCGCCTTACTTGGCCGGCATCAGCTTGACACCGCGATAGACCGGCGGCGTCGATCCACGCTGCACCAGCATCAGCACCGTGTCCTTGCCGGCCTTGCGTTCGGCATCCACGGCTGCCGCGGCTTCGGCTGGCGTCGTCACCGGCCGCTGGCCGATCTTCAGGATGATGTCACCGCGCTGCAAGCCCTTGGTGGCCGCATCCGACGACGGGTTGATACCGGCGATCACCACGCCCTTCACCTTTTCATCGATGCGCAGTTGCTGGCGCAGCGTGTCGCTCAGCGGTTGCAGGGTGATGCCCAGGCTGGCGCGCGCCGCCTCGATGCCAGGGGCCTTGGTGTCCGAATCGGCCGGCGCCTCATCCTCGTCCGCTGGCAGGCCGGCGCGCTGCGCCACCACCGCTTCGGACGGACGCTGGGCGATCATCGCATTCACCGTCATCCGCTTGCCATCGCGCAGCAGTTCCACCGGCACCGTGGTGCCGATGGGCGTGGTGGCGATCAGATAGGAAAGGCTGTTGTCGTAATCGACCTCGCGCCCACCCACCTTCAGGATCACGTCGCCCTGGCGGATGCCGGCACGGGCGGCCGGGCCGTTGGGTTCGATGTTGGCGACGATCTCGCCCTTGTCCTTGGGCAGGCCAAGGCCGTCGGCGATGTCGGCCGTCAGCCGCTGGATGGCGACACCCAGATAGCCGCGCTTCACCGTGCCGGTGGCCTTCAGCTGATCCACCACCGGCTTGGCGAGTTCGGCGGGAATCGCAAAGCCCAGGCCCACGTTGCCGCCGGTGGGCGAGAAGATGGCCGTGTTGATGCCGATCACGTTGCCGTTCAGATCGAACAGCGGCCCGCCCGAATTGCCCTGGTTGATGGACGCATCGGTCTGGATATAGCGATCATACTGGCCCGAACCGATGTCGCGATGCAGGGCCGAAATGATGCCGGCCGTGACCGTCCCGCCCAGCCCGAAGGGATTGCCGATGGCGATCGACCAGTCGCCAACGCGCACGGCCTGGCTGTTGCCGAACTGCACATAGGGAAGGCCGGTCGCCTCGATCTTCAGCACGGCAAGATCGGTCAGCGGATCGCGGCCAACCACGCGCGCCTTGTATTCGCGCCGATCAGCCAGTGTGACGGTGATCGAATCAACCGGCTCGTTGCGGTTGCGGCCCGATGAAATCACGTGATTGTTGGTCACGACATAGCCATCGGCCGCGATGATGAAGCCCGAACCGAGGCTGGTCGCCTCGCGGGTCACCGGTTCGCCGCCGTCCTGCTGTTCCTGGAAGCGGCGGAAGAATTCCTCAAGCGGGTTGCCGGGCTGGCCGGGGAAGCGCCGGGTGCGGCCGATTTCCACCTTCTGGGTGGTGGACACGTTCACCACCGCCGGCGCCAGCCGCGCCGTGAGATCGGCAAAGCTGCGTGGCGCGCCGCCCGGCGGCATGATGGCCACCGCCGGCGCCTGGGCATTCTGTGCGGGCTGCGCTGCCGGCTGCGGCTGCGCCACGGCGATGGCGGCGATGCCGGTGATCAGCACGGCGGCGGGAACAAGGCTCTGAACCAGTTTCGTCATTGGTGTCTTTCTGTTGGTCCGTGAAGGCCTGTGCCTTATGGATACAATACGCCTAACCCTGCATGAACGGCGTGACCGTTGCAGTGCCTATCGGTTGCGGCTGTTGCCCTCGAACTCGCGCAGGAACTCGTTGCGCGGGCCCATCACGACAGTGGCGGTGCCATCCTCGAAGGTGGTGCGATAGGCCTGCATGGCGCGATAGAAGGCATAGAATTCCGGATCCTTGCCGAAACTGTCGGCATAGATGCGGGCGGCCTGCGCATCGGCTTCGGCCTGCACCAGCTGCGCCTGCTTGTTGCCCTGGGCGCGGATGGTGGCGGCTTCCTGGGCGCGCGCGGATGCCATGCGGGCATAGGCGGCTTCCAGCGTGGCGCCAGTGGGCAGATCGGCCCGCTTGATGCGCACGTCGATGATCTCGGCGCCATATTGCTTGGCCTGCTCGTTCACCGAATTCTGGATCTCGTCCATCACTTCGCCGCGTTCGGGCGACAACAGCGCCGCAAAGGGCTGCTTGCCCAGTTCGTTGCGCAGCTTGGACGCAAGAATGCGCTTCAGCGCATCGGCGGCCATCTCCTCGCTGCCCACGGTTTCCACCATGCGCTGCGGATCCACGATGCGGAACCGGGCGAAGGCATCCACCACCAGCCGCAACTGGTCGGTGGAGAGCACCGTCTGCGCATCGATGTCGAGGTCCATGATGCGCTTCTCGACGAACTTCACATCCTCGACGAAGGGCACCTTCACGGCCAGACCGGCGCCGGTTTCCCCGACGCCCGCCTTGGGATCATAGGCGTTGACGATACGCTCCGGCTTGCCAAGCCGCAGCACGATGGCCTGCTTGGTCTCTGGCACGATATACAGGCTGCTCATCGCCAGCACGGCAACGACAAAGCCGATACCGGCGAGCAGGGCGGGGTTGCGGGTCAGGGCGCTCATCCGTCGTCTCCTGCTCAGCGCTGCGCAGCCGCGGGGGCGGCTTCGGCGGGGGCGGCCGGCACCGCGCGGCGGCGGACTTCCGGCAACGGCAGATAGGGCGTCACACCCTGCGGTGCGTCGATGATCGTCTTGTCCACCTTGGACAGCACCTTTTCCATGGTTTCCAGATACATGCGCTTGCGCGTCACTTCGGGAGCGAGGCGATACTGCGCATAAACGGCATCAAAGGCCGCCGCATCACCCTGCGCCCGGGCCAGCAGGGCCTGGGCATAGGTGCGGGCGCGGTTGAGATATTGCTGCGCATCCTGCTGCGCCGCCGACACATCCTTGAAGGCGCCATCGACGGCGGCGGGCGGATCGGCCTGCTTGATGTCGACGCCGCGCACATCGATGCCGGACTTGTAGCTGTCCAGCAGTTCCTGGATGCGGTCCCGCACCCGATCGGCGATCTGGGCGCGTTGCGGGCCCAGCGCGGCGGTGAGGTTGGCGCGGGCGATTTCGGCGCGCATCGCGCTTTCGGCCACTTCGCGGACCGTCTTTTCCGGATCCTGCAGTTCATACAGGAAATCTTCCGGGTTCCGGATCTTCCAGCGCACCGCATAGGCAAGGTTGATCAAATTCTGATCCCCGGTGAGCATCAGATTTTCGGCACCGCCTTCGCTGGA
>JALOSK010000179.1 GCA_025458465.1 Sandarakinorhabdus sp.
GGGCGACGGGCTGGCCGATGGTGTGGCGCAGGGCCCATTGATCGATGATGAGGCGGTGGCCAAGTGCGAACGCCACATCGGCGATGCCGTGGCGCGCGGTGCCCGCATCGTCACCGGTGGTGGGCGCCATGCGCTGGGCGGCAGTTTCTTTGCCCCCACCGTTCTGGCCGGTGCCACCCACGACATGCTGATCGCGGCAGAGGAAACCTTCGGGCCGGTGGCCCCGGTGTTCCGCTTCGAGACGGAGGCCGAAGCCGTGGCGCGGGCCAACGACACCGAATATGGCCTTGCCGCCTATCTGTTCACCACGGATCACGGCCGCATCTGGCGGGTTGGCGAGGCGCTGGAATATGGCATCGTGGGCGTGAACACCGGCGCCACCAGCTATGAAGGCGCGCCGTTCGGCGGCTGGAAACAATCCGGCCTGGGCCGCGAAGGTGGGCACGAAGGCATCGCCGAATTCCTGGAGACGAAGTACATGTGCATCGCCGGCATTGCGCCATGAGGCCAAGCTGGATAGGGGAACGACAGGCAGCAGGAAGGCAGCAGACTTGGCGGATGCAGAGGAAATCAACGATCGCGACTATGTGAATTCGCTGGCCCGCGGGCTCGAAGTCATCTGCGCCTTCACCCGCACCCGCCCGCGCATGACCCTGAGCGAGATCGCCCGCACCACCGGCATGACGCGCGCCACGGTGCGGCGTTTCCTGCTCACACTGGTGCGCGAAGGCTATGCCGAAAAGGACGACAAGGTCTTCAGCCTGAAGCCGAAGATCCTTGAACTCGGCTATTCGGCGCTGTCATCGATGGGCATCCTGGAAGTGGCGCAGCCGATCATGAACGATCTGGCGCGCAACCTGCAGGAATCGGTGTTCTGCGCAGTGCTGACCGGCGAGGACGTGACCTATATCGCCCGCGCGGCCTCCGAACGGCTGGTGCACGTGTCGATCGCGGTGGGCGGCCGGGCGCCGGCCCATGCCGTCTCCACCGGGCGCGTGCTGCTTGCCGCCGAGCCGCAGGATGCACTGCTGCGCTATCTCGACCGGGCGACGCTGCAATCCTTCACCAGCAACACCGTCACCTCGAAGGTGAAGCTCCGCGCCGAGATCGAGAAGGTCAGGCTGGAAGGCTACAGCATCGTCGATCAGGAACTGGAGATCGGGCTGGGCTCGATGTCCGTGCCGATCCGCAATCCGGAAGGCCGGGTGCTGGCCGCGCTCAACGTGTGCTGCCCGTCCTCCCGCTCGAGCATCGAGGAGATGCGCACGCGCATCCTCCCCGAGCTCCTGCTGGCCAGCCAGGCGATCACCCGCGGCCTTTGAGGCCGATCATTCGGCCGGCAGCGGATCGCGCTTCCAGAAATTGCGCACCTCGTCGTCAAAGCCGGTCATGTCATAGCGGATGACGGACATCGGCAGGCGGCCGGCGGCCATGAACTCGTCATGGAACTGCTTCAGCACGAACTTGTCGCCCAGCTGGTGGCGGCGATCGGCCAGCAGCTTCTGCATCTCGATCATGCCCACCGTATAGCCCAGGCCATAGCCGGGCGGACGGCGCAGATAGATTTCCGCATCGACCCGGGCGACATTCGTGTCGAGCCAGGGCGTCCACTTCATCCAGTCCGCCACCACTTCGGGCACGGTCTTGCGGTTCAGCTGCAGTTCGATGTCGCCGGCAATGCGCACGGCGCGGAAGATGCCGAAGATGTCGATCAGTTCCCGCACGCGCGGCCGGTCTTCCAGGAAGCCCAGCTTCTGCGCGGCTTCCTCCAGATAGACGCCCCAGCCTTCGGCGCGGACGCCATCGCCGATGCGGCCACGGATCGGCCGCTTGTCGCGCCGCGCCATCTGGCCATCGAAGGCATGGCCGGGCAGGGTGGCGTGCAGCAGATCGGGGGTGGGATCGCGATATTGCACCTGTTCCCAGAAATTGGGGCCATCGGGGCGCACGATCCACGGCACGTTGATGTAAAGCTCCCCGATATCCTCGGGCACGGTGATGATCTCTTCGCGCGCGATCCACTCGCGGATCAGCTTCATGGAGCGATCCTTGCGCGCCTGATAATCCTCCGGCGTGGTCGGCAGGTTGAGCGCCGCCTCCTTGCGGTTGCGATGCTCCTCCAGCGCGTGGATGGACCACAGGCGCTGCGTCTCGCGGGCGCCCAGCACCATCAACTGGTCGCTGTTGTAGGGCAGCAGCTTGACGTTCTTGAGATACCAGTCGAACCGCGCCTTGCCGACCCCGGCCTTGGCGGTCATCGTCGGCCGCCCGGCCTTCAGCCAGGCCTGGAAGTCGACCACCGAAGCCCGCGCCTTGCGGATGTCGGGCAGCAGTGCGGGCTGCTGCGTCTTCGCCCGCGCGGCCAGATCATCCAGCCAGCCCAGCACGCCGGGCGGCGGCACCGGGCGATAGGGGTGGCCATGGCCCACGCCATCGGCGGTATCGATGTTGTGCAGCGCCAGATCGGCATAATCGCCCGGCACGTTCTTCAGATTGGCCTTGGCGACAGCGGTGAGGCGCGGCACGTCGGCCAGCCTGGTCTTCAGCGCGGCCAGCGCATCGCCCTTCACCGGCAGTTCGGCAAAGCCGATGCTCAGCAGCTTGTCGACATAGAAGCCGGGATCACGTTCCCACGGCTTGGCCACTTCCAGCAGGAAATGATGTTCCAGCATCTTGGCGCGCGCTGACAGCCATTCGGCGCGCTGGCCACGGTCCATGGCCGCCACGTTCATGTCCTCGACGCGGGCGATGAAGCCGGCCATCGCCGTACGCTCCGCCGCCATGGCGCCGGCCGACCAGTCGGGCGTGCGGGCCGAACCGCTGCCGCGCCAGGCCAGGAACTCGTTCCACACGGCGAGCAGATCCTGATAGCTGCCCTTGCCGCGCGGCACTGCGGCATCCGCCGTTGCGGCCGCCTGTGCCATCACCGGTGCTGTGGCGGCCGGCAGGGAGAGCCCCGCCAAAGCCGCCGCCAGCAGGAATTGCGTCTTCATCGCTGCTCTCCCCTGTTCACCGCCCGGTTCAGAACCGGGTGCCGATGCCGATGAAATATTGCCGGCCGATCACGTCATACAGCTGCGGGTTGGTGTTGCTGTCGCCACCGGCCGCAAAGCCCATCACTGGCGGCTGGTTGTCCAGCACGTTGTTGATGCCGCCGAACAGCGCGATGTTCTTGGTGATTTCCACCCGGCCCGAGATGTCCCAATAGGTTTCGGAGCCGAGGCGGCCGCTTTGCGACGGCGGCGCGCCGGGCAGCAGCTCCAGCCGGCCGATCATGCGCACCTGGTTGCGGATGGAGACCGGGCCGCTCTTGTAATCCGCGCCGAAGAAGGCGCGGAAATCCGGCGAGATGCGCGTCGAGTCAGACGAGCAGGCGCCGCCGTAGAAGCCGGCGCAATCGATCGTGGGCAGGCCGGCGATCGGCACGGTGGTGTTGCGGAACTGCCACGACAGGTTGCCCGACAGATCAAGCCGGCTGCTGTCCCCGATGTTGAAGAAGCTGGGCAGATCAAAGCCGTAGTTGGCGCCCACGTCGAGGCCGCGCACCCGGCGTTCCGCCACGTTCAGCAGCGGCGCCCGCACGAAGTTGATGTTGCCCGAGAAGGTGTCGCGCACGATCGACGAGCAGGCCGTGGACGCAACTTCCAGCGTGTTGAAGCAGGTATCGATCAGCACCTGCGCCCCCACCTGGGCAATCGCATCGCGCACCTTGATGTCGTAGTAATCGACCGTGAACGACAGGCCGCGCAGCGGACGGATCACCGCCCCCAGCGTGATGGTATCGGCCTTTTCTTCCTGCTTTTCTTCCTGCAGGTTGACGTTGCCGCCGCTTTCGGTGCCAAAGCCCTGGCTGGCGCCGACGGTGAGCGTGTCGATGAACGCCGCCGGCACGCCCTGCGCCACGCACAGCTGTTTCTGGGCGGCGGTGGGGTTGTTGACGGCAAGGCAGGGATCGCGGCCGCCGATGAAGCCCTGGCCGGTGGGGGCGAACAGTTCCGACAGGTTCGGCGCCCGGATGGCGCGGCTGTAGTTGCCGCGCAGGCGCAGCCAGTCGTTCACCTCCCAGTCCAGCGCGGCGCGCCAGGTGGTGACGCCGCCGATCGTGTTGTAATCAGCGTAGCGCACGGCGCCTTCCACCGCGAGCATCTTGAAGAAGGGCGTATCGGCCAGGATTGGCACGCGCACTTCGGCGAACACTTCGAACAGGTTGAACGAACCGGCGTTGCGGATCGGCGGCACCTGCACGGCGGCCAGATCGTTGGACAGCGCCACTTCATCGGGACGGATGGTGAAGCTGTCCTTGCGATATTCCACACCGAACGCCGTGGCCACCATGCCGGCCGGCAGCTTGAACAGGTCGCCAGCCAGGCTGCCGCCCGCCACGGTGCGCTTGAAGGTGCTGGCGGTGGTGGTGTCGACGCTCAGGAAGTCCGCCATCTGCGGGGTGAGCGTGTCGAGGCCGAAGATGTTGACCGGAATGCAACCGGGGATGACCTGGTTGCGGCAGGCCGCCGTGCCGTTGGAATTGACGACGACATCAAGCCCGGCCGTGGTGCGGGAACGCGAGAGCAGGTTCTGCCGTTCGGCGGTCTCGTCCACCTGCTGATACTGGAAGAACGTGTCCCAGCGCCAGGCATTCTCGCCCAGATCGAACTTGCCGCGCAGCCCGGCGGTGGCGTTGAAGCTGTCGGTGGCGAAACGCACGGTGCGCGGCCCGAACTCCTCGAAGCGCCGGCCATAGCCGCGCACCGTATAGGTGCCATCGCCATCCGGATCGAAGAAGGCGGCGTTGGCGGCAAAGAAGGTGCGCTGTGCCTGGGTGAGCACCGGGTTGGTGAGCGCATTGGGGATCAGCACCGTCCCCGCCGGCTGCCCGGACGAGGAGGGGTTCACCGCTTCGGCGGCCTGCTGGAAGGCGTTTTCCTTCTTGGTGTAGAAGAACTGGCCATAAGCCTCGATGCCGTCGGTCAGCTCATAGTTGGCGGTGACTGCGCCCTGATAGCGGTCCAGCGGGCGCAGCAGGAAGTTGGGCGCGGCATAGTTGAACTGGTCGCGCAGGCGGCAGAAAGGTTCGGGGCGGCCACCCGGATCGGTGAAACGGATGCCGGCATTGCCGGTGTTGCAGGCGCCCGACGCGTTGTTGAGATCGGGCACGCCGTTGATCTGGGCCAACTGCGCCGCGTTCAGCGCAATGGCGCCGCCGGGGATGTTGCCGGAACCGAACGGCTGGAAGCGGCCTGTCGCATCGGCCAGCAGCGGCAGTGCGCTGAACGCGCGATCGCCCATCAGCACCTGATCGCGCTTGGTATAGCTGAAATAGGCAGTGACGTTGCCGCGATCATCGGGCGCGTTCACGCCCATCATCACGTCCACCTTGTGGCTCTGGCCGTCGCCGCGATCGGTCTGGCCGAACGTGTATTGCGCCTGCACGCCCTCGAACCGGCGCTTCAGGGTGAAGTTGACAGCGCCGGCAATCGCATCGGAACCATAGATGGCCGAAGCGCCGCCGGTGATCACTTCCACCCGTTCCAGCATCAGATCGGGAATGGTGGCAAGATCGGTCAGGCCGGAGAAATTGGCCGGGTTGAAGCGGCGGCCATCCACCAGCACCAGCGTGCGTTCCGGCCCAAGGCCGCGCAGGTCGGCCGTCAGCACGCCGGAGCCGCCGGACTGGTTCGAACTCGAGGTGGTGTTCGGTTGCAGCTGCGGCAGCTGGTTCAGCGCGGTTTCCAGCGTCGGCACGCCCTGCGCGGTGAGGATTTCGGCGGGCAGTGTCACGATGGGGCTGCTGGAATCGAGGTCGCGGCGCGACAGGCGCGAACCGGTGACCACGATGGTTTCCGTGTCGGCAGCGGCGGTGGCGGCCTGTTCGGCCTGGGCCAGCGCCGGGGCAGACAGGCCGAGCGAGGTGAGGGCGGTGGCCAGCAGCAGCCGGGGCGCCAGTGTCCGATAAGCGAACAGCGTGTCGAGCTTCGAATGGTGCGTCATGTCCCGTCCCCCTCCTTGCCCATCCTGACCCGGAAGGGCGGCATAATTATTCGTTTATCAATGGCTTGAGCATTCTTCCGGGGCATTGCCAAAACGCCATGGCGCGTCCCCGGCGCACTCTTTGTCCGGCCGGAATAACACCGCGTTGTCACAATGCTGTCAATGAAGAATGCGCGCCAGACGCACGTAAGCACGCTATGCGAACAAATTTTTTCTGGCATCTGTGGCAAATTTGTTATCCTGTGCCGCCATGGATGCAGCGGCTGACGAATGGGGAGCCTATTGGCAAACGGCCCCGGCTGATGGCTGCACCGCCGCCTTTCCGCCGGCCGTCGCCGGTGCCATTGCCGCCCGCTGGCGCGGCTTGCTGGCCGGCCTGCCGGCGAACGCGCGGCTGATCGACCTTGCCTGTGGCCGCGGGGCGTTGCTGGCGCTGGCCCGCGAACGCGGCCTGTCAGATGTGGTGGGCGTGGATGCCGCAACCGTCGCGGCGGCCGATCCGGCCATCCGGGGCGGCATCGATGCCGCCCGCCTGCCCTTTGCCGATGCCAGCTTCGATGTCGCTGTCAGCCAGTTCGGGGTGGAATATGCCGGGCTTGTGCCGGCCGTGGCAGAAGCGGCGAGGGTGGCATGCCGGCAGGTCTGGCTGTTGCTGCACGCCGCTGATGGCACGGTCGTGGGCGCCGGGCGCGAACTGGTGGCGCAGGCCGATTGGCTGCGGGCCGGTGTGCAGGCCTTCACGCGCCTCGCCCGCCATGCCGCAGGCCCCGATGCCGCCACTGCCGCCGACCTGGAGGCGTTGCGGGCCGCCATCGTCGCCCGCGCCGAAGCCGCCACCAACACCAGCCTGCTGGAAGCCGTGTGGCAGGCCGCCGCCGCGCAGCTGGCAGCGCCCGACGCCGCTGCCGTGGCCAGCCTTGCCAACGATGTGCAGGCCTGGGCGCGGCGCCTGGCCCTGCTCACCGGTGCCGCGCCCGATGCCGCCAGCGTTGCAGCCGTGGCCGAAACGCTGCGCGCCGGCGGCTGGACGGTGACCGTGGCGGACGAAGGCGCCCCGCCCGCCGCGCGCTGGCTGCTCGCCAGCCGTTAGGCCTGCGCCTTCACCCAGCGCGCCACGTCGGCATGGGTGGCGAACCACACCTGTCCCTGCGCCCGTTCGATCAGCGCCTCCAGGATCCAGATGCGGCTGCGATAACCGATCACGAACGGATGCATGACCAGCTGGAACAGACCGCCTTCCGCGATCGCCGCATCCAGTTCGCGCGCGAAGATGCCGAACACGTCATCCGGCGTGGCCCACGGCCTGGTGGCGGGGTTGCGGTTGAACATCAGATAGACGGCATCATCCCGCAGCCATTCCACCGGGATTTCCACCAGCCCGCTCGCCTGGCCATCCAGCAGCAGCTCATAAGGCGCCTCGTCGGCCATCAGCGAGCTGTCGTACAGCAAGCCCATGCCGGCCGCGATCGCCAGCGTGTGCGGTGACAGATCCCAGTTGGCAGACCGGAAGCCCACGGGCGGCGTGCCGACAATCTCGGCCAGCGTGTCGAAGGCCCGGTGCATCAGGTCACGCTCGGTGGCGTCATCCAGCAGGCTGTTGTTCTCGTGCAGCCAGCCGTGCAGGCCGATCTCGTGCCCGGCCGCCACGATGCCGCGCGTTTCATCGGGATCAAGGCGCGCGCACATCGCCGGCATGAAGAAGCTGGCCGGCACGTTGGTGCGCGCCAGCACGTCGAGGATGCGTGGCACCCCCACCCGCCGGCCATATTCGCCCCACGCCAGCCGGCCCACCGCCCGGCCACCACCGCCCAGTTCGAAACATTCATGATCGCAATCGAACGACAGCGCCACCGCCGCCCGCGCCCCGCCCGGCCACGCCGCTGGCGCCAGCGAACGGCCGGCACGCACGCGGCCCAGCAGGGCGCGCACCTCGGCTTCCTGCATCTGCCAGGGTTGGGGCGGCGGCGTGTCGGTCATCGATTTTCCTTGGCGGCAAAGGATTGCGGGGCGTATGTTCGCATATCACACAAATGTTCGCAAAACGCCGGGGAGATCAACATGCGCAGGCAGTTCATGGCAATGTTTGTTGGCATGGCCGTGTGCGCCGGCCCGGTGATGGCCGCCACCCATGCCGAGCTTGTTGCCCGTTATGATCGCTTCCGGCAGGAGGTGGCGCTGCCGGTGAAGGCCGGCGTGCCCGATCACACGCCAGCGGCCATGCAGGCCCGGGCGGCGGTGGCCGACAAGGCGGTTGCCGATCTGCTGGCCATCGACAGCAGCGGCTGGCCCACGCCTGATCGCGCCGATCACCTGATGGTGCTGGCCGAAGCGCGCAGCGTGCAGTTCCAGCACAAGGTGCTGCGCCAGTGGCAGCGCGATCCCAGCTGGTGGGCCACGCTGGAGCGCCAGCCTCACCGACATGAAGCGCGATCTCGTCACGCTGGGGGTCGCCCACCATGCCATCGAAGCCCGGCTGTATGATCGCATGGCCCGCGATCTGGCTGCGGCCGGGGAACGCCGGTTGGCCCGGCAGGCCGAGGCAGCAGCCGGCGCCAGCCGCGATTTCGGCCAGTGGCTGGTGGCGCAGAAGGCCGACGGCGCAGCGGGCATCGGCCGCGCGGCGTTTGAATGGTACATGCGCCATGTGCTGCTGTACCCGTATGATTACAGCGAGATGCG
>JALOSK010000180.1 GCA_025458465.1 Sandarakinorhabdus sp.
CGCCTGCTAGGGTCTGGCGATGTTTCGCTCGCTCTGGCTCCTGATCGGATTGACCAGCCTGGCGCTCGGCATTGCCGGCGTGGTGCTGCCGCTGCTGCCAACAACGCCGTTCGTGCTGCTGAGCGCCTATTGCTTCGCCCGTTCATCCCCGCGCCTGCACGGCTGGCTGCTGGCCCACAAGCTGTTCGGGCCGCTGATCCGCAACTGGGAACAGCATCGCGCCATCGCGCCGCGCGCCAAGCTGCTCGCCGTCGTCTCGATGGCCGTGGTGTTCGGCATCAGCTTCCTGGTCGGCGCGCCGGAGCGGGTGATCATCATCCAGGCGGTGATCCTGCCGGCCACCTGCCTGTTCATCCTCACCCGCCCCAACGGGCCGAAAGCGCCTATTTCGTAAGGCCCGTTTGTCGGTCGGCTTGCCGCTGCCATGGCCGGCGCGCGTCTCGATGCGGATCAGGTGCGGCTTGTCTCCGATCGGTGCGGCCTGCAAGGCCGCAGCATATTTGAAGCTGTGGCCCGGCACCACCCGGTCATCGGTGTCGGCGGTGGTGACGAGGATGGCCGGATAATCCTTGCCGCCCTTCACATTGTGGTAGGGGCTGAAGCCGAGATTGTAGCGGAACAGCTCCGGCTTGTTCATGTCGCCGTAGTCATCGACCCAATAGCGCCCGGCGGTCCAGTTGGCATAGCGCAGCATGTCCATCACGCCCACGGCCGGCAGCGCGGCGGCGAACAGGTCGGGGCGCTGGTTGGTGACGGCACCGACGAGCAGGCCGCCGTTGGAGCCACCCTGGATGGCAAGCTGGCCCTTGGAGGTGAGCCCTTTGGCGATCAACGCCTCGCCGGCGGCGATGAAATCGTCGAACACATTCTGCTTGTTGAGCAGCCGGCCGCCATCATGCCAGGCCGCGCCATATTCGCCGCCACCGCGGATATTGGCGAGCGCGAAGATGCCGCCCATCTCCATCCACACCAGCCGGCTGACGCTGAAGCCCGGCGTGTTGCTGATGTTGAAGCCGCCATAGCCATAGAGCAGCGCCGGGTGCGGCTTCGACAGGTCGAGATCCTTGCGGTGCGCGACGAACATCGGGACGCGCGAGCCATCCTTCGATGGGTAAAAGATCTGGCTCACCGTGTAGTCGGCCGGGTTGAAGGCGACCTGCGATTGGCGCACCACCTCGGCGCTGTTGCTGGCCGCGTTGTAGCGCCAGATCGAGCCCGGCGTCGCAAAGCTGGAGAAGGCAAAATAGGTGACGCCGTCGGGGGAGGATTCGAAGCCCTGCGCCGTGCCGATACCGGGCAGCGGCACCGTGCCAGCCGGCTTGCCATCGAGGCCATAGACCCGCACCACCGACTTGGCGTCCTCCAGCGTCTGCACCACCAGGCGCTTGCCGACAATGGCACCGCCGGTCATCGTCGCCTGGCCTTCCGGCACCAGCGTGGCGATGCGGCCGGTGGCGCCATCAACGGCGACGACCTGGTAGCGCGGAGCGTCCCAATTGGTGACGAAATAGAGCGTGCCACCCTGGCTGCCGGCAAAGAGCCATTCCTTGTCCAGCGCGCTCACCAGCGGGCGCGGCGTCTCGCCCTTGGCCAGATCGGCGATGAAGATGCCGTTGCCGCCCGAGCCTTCAAAGCTTGACACCACCATCCAGCGACCATCGTCGCTCAGCGTGGCATGATGGCCCAGCTTTGGCTTGTCGGGCGTGGCAAACACCTGGCGGTCGGCGCTCTGCGGGGTGCCGACCTTGTGCAGCCAGATCGCCTCGTTCAGCGTTTCGGACTGGTATTTCTGCCCCGCCGGCGGCGCCGGGAAGCGCGAATAATAGAATCCACTGCCATCGGGCAGCCAGGCCACCTCGCCGGTGTATTTGGCGCCCTCCAACGTGTCGGTGAGATCGGCGCCAGTGGCGACGTCCTTCACCTTGATGGTACGCCAATCGGTGCCGCCATCCTGCACGGCATAGGCGAGGTGCTTGCCATCCTGCGAGGGCGTCCATTCGGCCAGCGCGGTGGCGCCATCCTTGGCCCAGGGGTTGGGATCGATCAGCACCCTTGGTTCGGCGCCAGCGGCCTGCACATAGAGCACGGACTGGTTCTGCAGGCCGCTATTGCGGGCAAAGAATTGCAGGCCGCCCTTCACCTTGGGAATGCCGAAACGTTCATAATTGTAGAGCGCGGTCAGCCGCTCACGGATCGCCTCGCGCCTGGGCAGGCCGGCGAGATAGGCCATGGTCACCTTGTTCTGCGCTTCCACCCACTTCGCCACATTGGCATCGGTGCGCACATCGGCTTCCAGCCAGCGATAGGGATCAGGCACGCTGATGCCGTGGCGGGCCTCCACCTCGAAGCCGCGCTGGGTTTCGGGATAGGCGATGGGGGCGGCAATGGTGGCAGCGGCGCTCATCAGCGCGGCCACGAACAGGATGGAACGCAAGGGACGTCTCCTCGAAGTGCAGGCATGGCCATTGGTCTAGCGGGCCGCTTGCTCGCCGCCAAGCCATCGCCGCGGCAAAAGGGGCCGGGCCCGTCGCCGGCCCGGCCCCTGTCGTTTGCGCGGCGGATCAGGCGGCGAACTGGGCAGCCACGGCACGCGGATCGGCGAACCAGCCGGTTTCGACCTGGCGCGCGAAGGCATCCGGGAAAATGTCGTTGGTGCCGGCTTCGACGCCCGAAAGCACGGCGCGGGCAACATCGCGCGGGCTGGTCTTGGGCAGATCAATGCCGGCCGCCATGTCGGTATCGACCGGGCCGGGGAAGACACCGTGCACCGACACGCCATCGGCGGCCAGCGTGGCGCGCAGCGCGCCGGTGAGCGAGGCGGCGGCGGCCTTGCTGGCGCTGTAGATGGCGAGGCCCGGCATCGGCGCCAGCGCCACCACCGACAGGATGTTGACGATGGCGCCCTGGCTGCGCCGCAGGGCCGGGGCGAAGGCCGCCGCAAGCCGCAGCGGCGCCAGCGTGTTGACGGCGATCTGGCGTTCCAGCGCGTCGGCACCGGCGGTGAACACGTCGCCGCCTTCCAGCGCGCCGGCATTGTTGATCAGCAGGGTGACATCGCCGGCCCGGACCGCGGCGGCGGCGATGGCGGCCGGATCGGTGACATCCAGCGCAATCGGGATCACGCGCGGATCGGCGTGGCTGATGGGGGTGCGCGACGCGGCATAGACACGGGCGGCGCCGGCTTCGAGCAGGGCGTCGACGAAGGCGGCGCCGATGCCGCGGTTGGCGCCGGTGACGAAGGCGATGCTGTTGGCGATGGTCATGGTCAGTCTCCTCGTTGGACAGCGGGCTGTTGTTGAGACCGGATGTATTCCTGCGCCGATCCGCGAAAAATCACCGAGAATGCCATTGTTTCGTGCAGATTTTGCATCAATGATGCCGGCATGGAGCTCGCCACCCTGTCCCTGTTCGTCGACGTCGCCCATGCCGGTGGCTTCGCGCCGGTCGCCCGCCAGCGGCTGATCGATCCCAGCCTGGTGAGCCGCGCCATCGCCGGGCTGGAGACGGAACTGGGCTTCCGGCTGTTCCAGCGCTCCACCCGCCGGCTGGCGCTGACCGAGGCCGGCGCGCGCTATCTGGCCAGCATCGAGCCGCTGGCGCGCGATCTTGCCGCCGCCGCCGAGATGGCGCGCGGCAGCACGTTGACCGGCCGACTGGCGATCAGCGCGTCGGTTGCCTATGGCACGATCCGGCTGGTGCCGCTGCTGCCGGCGCTGAGGGCCGCGCATCCCGGGCTGGAGGTGGAACTGATCCTGACCGACCGGCTCGTCGATCTGGTCGCCGAACCGGTGGACATCACCATCCGCATGTCGCCCAGCATCCCGCCCGGCCTGATCGGTGTGCCGCTACACCCCAGCCGCTACCACGCCTATGCCGCGCCCGACTGGCTGGCGCGCCACGGCCCGATCGCGGCGCCGAGCGATCTGACCGGCAAGCCCTGCTTGCTCTTCGCCGGTCCGTTGCAACGCCGCGAATGGCGCTTTTCCCGCCCCGACGGCGGCGCTGACAGCGTGGCGGTGGATGGCCCGGTCGCCATCTCATCGCCGCTGGCGCTGAAACAGGCCTGCTGCGACGGGCTGGGCGCCACCCTGCTCACTGACTGGCTGGCCGCCGATGCGGTGGCGAGCGGCACGCTGGTGCGCCTGCTGCCCGATTTCGAGGCCAGCACCACCGCCTTCGGCAGCAACGCCTGGCTGCTTTATGCCAGCCGCACCCTGCTGCCGCCCAAGATCCGCGCCGGCATCGATTTCCTGCGCGCCCAGCTTGGGCAATGAGCGCCGGCATAGTCATATAAAGTTATCTTTATACTTGCATGCGCGCGTCCCTGCCGCTAGGGGAACGCCAACCTCCAGCAACAGGAACATCATCATGGCCGATTACGCCATCAAGGATCTGAGCCTCGCCGAGTTCGGCCGGCGCGAGATTGCCATTGCCGAAACCGAAATGCCCGGCCTGATGGCGCTGCGCGCCGAGTTTGGTGCGGCGAAGCCGCTGAAGGGCGCGCGCATCACCGGCTCGCTGCACATGACGATCCAGACCGCGGTGCTGATGGAAACGCTGGTGGCGCTGGGCGCAGAACTGCGCTGGGCCACCTGCAACATCTTCTCCACCCAGGATCATGCCGCGGCCGCCATGGCTGCTGCGGGCATCCCCACCTATGCGATCAAGGGCGAGAGCCTGGCCGATTACTGGGATTATGTCGGCCGCATCTTCGACTGGGGCGATCAGACTGCCAACATCATCCTGGATGATGGCGGCGATGCCACCATGTTCGCGCTGTGGGGCGCCCGCCTCGAAGCAGGCGAAACCATGGGTGAGCCGGAGAATGAGGAAGAAGTCGAATTCCAGCGCGCGCTGAAGGCCTTCGTCAAGGCCCGGCCCGGCTATCTCACCGAGACGGTGAAGAACCTGAAGGGCGTTTCGGAA
>JALOSK010000181.1 GCA_025458465.1 Sandarakinorhabdus sp.
GCGCCCAGCCGGCCGAAACCGGAAATCACCTCGTCGAAGATCAGCAAGATGCCGTGCCGCGCGGTGATGGCGCGCAGCCGTTCCAGATAGCCCACGGGCGGCACCAGCACGCCGGTGGACCCGGCCAGCGGTTCAACGATCACGGCGGCAATGGTGTCGGCACCGTGCAGGGCGATGATCGCTTCCAGCCGGTCGGCCAGTTCCGCGCCGTGCGCCGGCTGGCCCATGCTGAAGGCATTGCGTGCCGGATCATGCGTGTGCGGCAGATGATCGACACCCGGCAGGCCGGGCCCGAACGTCCGCCGATTGGCAACGATGCCGCCCACCGAAATGCCGCCGAAGCCCACGCCATGGTAACCGCGCTCGCGCCCCACCAGCCGCGTGCGCTGCCCCTCTCCCTTCGCCCGCCAATAGGCCAGCGCGATCTTCAGCGCGGTATCGACGGATTCGGAGCCCGAATTGGTGAAGAAGATGCGGTCCAGCCCGTCGGGCATGATGCCGGCCAGCCGCGCCGCCAGCCGGAAGGCCAGCGGGTGGCCAAGCTGGAAGCTGGGCGCGAAGTCCATCTCGGCGGCCTGGGCCTGGATTGCAGCCACGATGGGCGCACGGCCATGGCCGGCGTTGACGCACCACAGGCCGGCGGTGCCATCCAGCACGGGCCGGCCATCAGCGGCGGTGTAGTGCATGTCCCTTGCGGCAACCAGCTGGCGCGGATGGGCCTTGAAATGGCGGTTGTCCGTGAACGGCATCCACCAGTTCGAAAGATCGTTGGGGCTGGCCGTCGCCATTGCCTCAGCCCTTGGCCAGCAGCTTTTCGATCTCGCTGCCCAGTGCTTCGGGCTTGGTGGTGGGGGCAAAGCGTTCCTGCACCTGGCCGCGCCGGTCGATCAGGAACTTGGTGAAGTTCCACTTGATCGCCTCGCTGCCCAGCAGGCCCGGCGCCGCCTTCTTCAGCCACTTGAACAGCGGGTGGGCAGTGTCGCCGTTGACGTCCACCTTGGCGAACATCGGGAAATCGACGTCATAGGTCAGCTTGCAGAAATTGGCGATCTCCGCCTCGTCGCCCGGTTCCTGCGCGCCAAACTGGTTGCAGGGAAAGCCCAGCACCGCAAAGCCGTTCGGGCCGTATTTCCGGTGCAGCGCTTCCAGGCCTTCATATTGCGGGGTGAAGCCGCACTTGCTGGCGGTGTTGACCACCAGCAGCACCTTGCCGTCAAACTCGCGCAACGGCACCTCGCGGCCATCGATGGCCCTGGCGGTGAAATCGGTGATGGTCGTCATGGCTTTGCCTTTCAGGGCTGATGGGTTCCGGCCAGCGCCGCCGCGAAATGGCGGCGACACAGGGCGACATAGCGATCATTGCCACCAATCTCGGTCTGCTGGCCAGAGGTGACGGCGCGGCCCGCGGCATCGATGCGCAGGTTCATCGTCGCCTTGCGCCCGCAGGCACACACGGCCTTCAGTTCCGACAGCACATCGGCAATGGCCAGCAGCGCGCTGCTGCCTTCGAACAGATGGCCAAGGAAATCGGTTCGAAGGCCATAGCAGAGCACCGGAATGCCCAGTTCATCGGCCACCCGCGCCAGTTGCCACACCTGCGCCCTGGTCAGGAACTGTGCTTCATCCACCAGCACGCAATGCACGGTGTCGGCCGCATGGGCAGCGGCGACGGCGGCGAACAGATCGGTGTTGGCCGCGAACACGTCTGCCGGGGCCGAAAGCCCGATGCGCGAGGCGATGGTGCCCTGCCCGGCGCGATCATCCACGGCGGCCGTGAACAGCAGGGGGTTCATGCCGCGCTCGCGATAGTTGAACCCGGCCTGCAGCAGCACCGTCGATTTGCCGGCGTTCATGGAGGCATAATAGAAATAGAGCTTGGCCACGCGCGCATCCCCTGCCCCCGTCATGCGCATTGTCGCGCCTGCCGGTCAACGGCCGACCGGGAGACGCCGGGCATTCGTTTTTGTTATTGACACTCGCTCTCAATAGCAACATGACCCGCGCAAACCTGTTGCTGTTGACGGAGTGATGATGCGCCGCCTGTCCCGCCTGCTGTTGCCCGCCCTTCTGGGCTGTGTTGCCCTGCCCGCGATCGCCAATGAAGCCGATGCAGACGCCAGCACGGCCAGCAGCGCCGCCACCATCATCGTCACCGCCCAGCGCGATCGCGACCGGCTGGCCGATATTGCCGGGACGCTGATCTTTGCCGGCAAGCTGGGCGATGTGGCGTTGCTGGGCGATCTGCCGCCGGTGTCCGGCCGCAACCTGCGCGTGGCGCTGGCCGATATTCCGGGCATCCTTGTATCGGAAGTGTCGAACGGCTCGTGGGCCTCGCTGTCGTATCGCGGCCTGGGCGAGCCGCACGAAAGCTGGAACCTGCTCACCCTGCAGGATGCGGTGCCGGCCGTGCCAGACATGTACAGCTATCCGGCCGCCTATTTCATCCCGCCGCTGGAACTGGTCGATCGGGTCGAATTCATCCGTGGCGCAGCTGGCCTGCTGTATGGCCCGCAGCCGGGCGGGGCGATCAACTATGCCATGAAGGGCCCGCGCCGCGAGAAGGGCGCAGAGATTGTCGGCCGCGTCACGCTGGGCAGCTGGGACGCGCGTCAGGGTCTGGCCAGCGTTGCGGTTTCCGATGGCCGGCTGGCCGCGGATGCCTATGTGCAATATGCCGCCGGCAATGGCCCGCGCCGCACCAACAGCGACAACGACCAGCTCACCACCCGGCTGCGCGGCCATGTGCTGGGCGATGATCTCACGCTCACGCTGGCGCTGGATTATTATCAGGGCAAGTTCGGCGAACCCGGCGGCCTGACCGAAGCACGCATGGCCGCCGATCGTCGCGACGTCTCGACGGCGCGTGACCGGCTGCGCATCGAACGCTTCTCGCCATCGCTCGGCCTTGACTGGCAGGCGGGTGACAATACCCATGTGACTGGCCGCCTGTGGTACAGCCGCTTCGAACGGGAAAGCTGGCGCCAGGCTGGTGGCGGCTTCGGGCAGGTGACGCCGGACGCCAACGTGCTGATCCGCCAGTTGCAGACCTTCGACACCGCCGCCCTTGATCTGCGCCTGCGCCGCGATTTCGGCAGCAGCGCACAGCACAGCCTCACGCTTGGCGTGCTCGGCCACACATCGAGTGCACCGGTGTTCGTGGACAAGGGCAGCAGCAACAGCGATTTCGTCGGCACGGCTGGCGCCATCGCCCGCGCCACCCGCACCGGGGACACGGCCGCAGTGTTCGGCGAGGTCAAGCTGGGCTTCGGCGATGTGCAGATTGTCCCCGGTTTCCGGCTGGAACGGCTGCGTCAGCGCGTCACCGAAACGCTGGATCTGGGCACTGGCAGCGCCACCGGCGGCCCGCCCGGCGGCGCCAACGGCACGCTGGGCAACCGCCGCAACATCGACACGGTGGCGCTGTGGGGCGTGGGCATGACATGGGATGCCAGCGAGGATCTGCGCCTTGTCGCCAATGCCAGCCGTGGCTTCAAGCCCCGGCTCTACAATGATGGCGTCACCTTCCAGTCGGGCATCGATGCCGCTGGCGAGTTCGACGCATCCTATGCCTTCACCGTGGAAGCCGGCGTGCAGGCACAGCCTGCGCCGCCGCTGCGCATCGATGCCAGCCTGTTCCGCGTCACCTTCGAGGATCAGGTTGGCTTCCTGGCCGGGCCGCTGCCGGCCAGCCCGCCGTTCGGCGCGGTGGGGGCCGGCGGCGCGCGCCGACAGAATGTCGGCTCCATGCGCAACCAGGGTCTCGATCTGGCTGTTCGGCTTGATCTGCTTGGCCCGGACGGTCTGGGCACGGCGAAGGACACGCTGCGCCTGTCCGCCAATCTGCAGCTGCTTGATGCCACCTTCACGCGCGGTGCGGCAGCGGGCTTCACCCCGCAATATGCGCCAGGGCACCTGCTGCGTGCCACGCTGGCCCATATCGGCAAGGACGGCAGCCGCGCCAGCCTGACCTTCACGTCGGTCGGCGATCAGCAAGGCGCCGACAACAATGTCGCGGACTTCTTCCTGCCCGGCTACACGCTGCTTGATGCCGGCATCGAGCTGCCGATCGGCGAAGGCTTTGCGGTTGGTGCCGGTATCAACAACATCCTTGATGAACGCTATGCGGCGCGCGTGCGGCCGGGCGGCGGCGGCGGGTTCGATCCCGGCCTGCCGCGCAACGTGTTCGTCTCGCTGTCGGTCCGCCGCTGACGCCGGGCGGGCGATTTCACCGGTTGTTGCCGATGAAATCGCCCAGTTCGCCCAGGATGCTGCCTTCGCCGCGGTTCTGGCCGCGGCCCATGGCGGCCTGCATCATGCGGCCGGCAAGCCGGCTGAACGGCAGGGACTGGATCCACACCTTGCCCGGCCCGGTGAGGCGCGCGAAGAACACGCCTTCGCCGCCAAACAGCATGGATTTGACCCCGCCAACACTTTCCAGATCAAAGCTGACCGACGGCGTGTAGGCCGCCACGCAGCCGGTATCGACATGCAGCACCTCGCCCGGCGCCAGCGTGCGTTCGATCACCGTGCCGCCCATCTGCACGAACACCCAGCCATCGCCATCCAGTTTCTGCATGATGAAGCCTTCGCCGCCGAACAGCCCGGTCATCACCCGGCGCTGGAAGGCGATGCCGATGGAAACGCCCTTGGCCGCCGCCAGGAAGGCA
>JALOSK010000182.1 GCA_025458465.1 Sandarakinorhabdus sp.
CGCGGCTGGCGGCGCTGGGTTTCACGACGCGCCGCGTCGTCACCCCGCTGGAAGGCCGCCCGGCGCGGCGGCTGGCGAAATGGGGCGGCGATGCCGCGCAGCCTGCCATCAGCCTGGTGGCCATCCGCCCCGGCGCCGATCCTGCCGCGCCAGCCGTGGCGCTGATGGCGCATCATGATTCGGTGTGGGCCTCTCCGGGTGCAGCCGATGATGTGGCCGGCGTGGCCGCTGCGCTCGAAATCGCCCGCGCCATCCCGAAGGCCGCCCAGCAGCGCGATCTGGTGCTGCTGTTCACCGATGCCGAGGAATTGGGGCTGGTCGGCGCGCAGGCGATCTTTGCCGATGGCGCCAAGGGCGATCCCATCGCCGGGCGGCTGGGCGTGGTGATCAACCTGGAGGCGCGCGGCGGTGGTGGCCGCACGATGATGTTCCAGACCGGGCCCGACAACGGTGATCTGGTGCAGCTGCTGGCCCGATCCTCCCCCGATGCCGCCGCCAGCAGCGTGGCCGTCACCGTCTATGAAAATCTCCCCAACGACACCGATTTCACGCCAGTGCTGAAGCGGGGCATCGCCGGGCTGAACTTCGCCTTCATCGGGGAGGCCTGGGGCTATCACAGCCCGTTGATGACGCCCGACCGGCTGGAACAGGGGGCCGTGCAGCACCTGGGAGACAGCGTGCTGGGCGTGACGCGGGCGCTGCTGGCGGCCGAAGCCTTGCCCGGCCCCGCCCCCAACGCGGTGTTCGCCACATTTCCGGGGCTGGGCCTGATCGTCCATTCGCAGGCTGCCGGCTGGGGCGTGCTGGCGCTTTCGGCCGGTTTGCTGGGGCTGGCGGCCTGGTGGCGGCGCGGTGACTGGACGATTGCGGCATCCGCACTGTCGTTCGGGCAGGCCGTGCTGGTGCTCGTCATCGCCGGGGTGCTGATGTTCGGGCTCAACCTTGTTTCGGGCAGCGTGGGCGCGGAATATTATGATCGGCTGGCGGCGCTGCCCCGGCTGGAACTGGTGGCCGGTCTCGCCGCGCTGGCCGCGCTGCTGTTCGCCGCCTCCGCACCGGCCGGCACGGCGTGGGATCGTTGGCTCACCTGGCCAAAGCTGTGCATCGTGGCTGCGCTGGCCGTGCAGATCTGGCTGCCCGGTGCCGGGCCGGTGTTTGCGTGGCCGGCGCTGCTGGCGGCGCTGGCGGCGGCGATTGGCGCGCGCATCAGCGGCCCGATGCACCTTGTGCCCGCCGCGCTGCTCGCCATCCCCGGCCTGGCGCTCACGGCGGAGCTGGCGCATTTCGCGTTCCTGGGGGTGGGCGCTCCGATGCCGTGGGCCACGGTGCCGCTGCTGATCCCGGTGCTGGCCTTGCTGGCGCCATTGGTTCCGGCAGGCCCGCGCCGTCCCGCCCTGACCGGCATGGCGGTGAGCACGGCCGCCGCGATGGCCGTGGCGCTGTGGGTCAGCCTGGATGCGCCGGCGGCATCGGTGCCGCCCTATGCCGGCACCGAAAAACAGCAGGGCTGATCACAGGAACACGCAGATCGTCTGTCCGTCCGGGCGCGGGCAGGGCAGGGCGATGCGCCAGGCGATGCTGTAGGGCAGCCGGCCCGGCACTTTCGCGCCGGCATCATCACGGGCAGGATCGAAGCGCCAGCGCTTGGTGGCCAGCGCACAGGTGTCGGCGGCAAGGCCCGCCGGCAACTCGCCGCCGGCCGTCACGGTGCAGCCGGCAACCTTGCCCTTTGCGTCGATCTCCAGATCGAAGCGCACATCGCCTTCCACCCCGGCCTCTGCCGCCGCCGCCGGATAATCGGCGGCATCGATCTTGACCACGCGCGGCGCCGGTGGGCTGGCGGCCAGCAGCAGGGGCGCCAAGGTCAGCAGCGCGCGCCGGCTCACGGCGCCGGCTCCATCAGGCCATTCACGCGCGTGGCCAGCAGCTTGTCGATCTTGCGGCCATCCATGTCGATGATCTCGAACTGCCAGCTGCCCAGCCGGAAGCGTTCGCCGGTTTCGGGCAGGTGGCGCAAGCGGTCCAGCGCAAGGCCGGCCGCCGTCTCGTAATCGCGTTCCTCCGGCAGCGGCAGGCCCAGCCGGTCGGCCAGTTCGTCCACCGGCATGGCGCCCGAAATCAGCCAGCTGCCATCATCGCGCTCCACTGCCATCGGATCGCTGCCCAGATCGACATCGCTGCGGAAGGCGCCGGCAATCGCCGACAGCACGTCCGATGGCGTCACGATGCCTTCGAAATGGCCATATTCATCATGCACCAGCGCCATCGGGATGTCGGAATCCCTGAGTGCATTGAGCGCATCCACCGCGTCCAGCACGTCGGGCAACACGGGCGCCGGCCGGGCCAGCGCGGCCAGATCCAGCCGCCGCCCCTCGATCAGCGCCTGCACCACGTCACGCGCCTGCAGCACGCCGATGATGTCATCGATGCTGCCGTTGGCCACCAGCAGGCGGCTGTGCGGCGTTTGCGCCAGTTGCGCGCGCACCGCCGCGTCATCGGCATTGGCATCGATCCAGTCGATCTCCCCGCGCGGGGTCATCACCCCGCGCACCCGCCGGTCCGCCAGCCGCATGATGCCCGATATCATCTGGCTTTCCTCGGCTTCGATGATCCCGGCCGAGGTGGCTTCGGCCACCACCGATCGCAATTCCTCCTCGGTCACGGTCTGCGTGGTGTCGCGGCTCTGGCCCAGCAACCGGAAGACGAGCGCGCTTGACCAGTCGAGCGCGGCGACGAAGGGCGTCGTCACCTTGGCGAACAGCACCATCACCGGCGCCACGCGCACGGCGATGGCTTCGGGGGAGCGCAGGGCGAACTGCTTGGGCACCAGTTCGCCGATGATCAGCGAAAGATAGGTGGTGAGCGCGATGACCACGGCAAAGCCGATTTCCTCGGCGGTATCGGCCGGCAGCCCACTGATTGCCGTGAGCCGTTCGCCCACCGGGCCGGCCAGCGTGGCGCCCGAATAGGCGCCGTTGATGATGCCGACCAGCGTGATGCCGATCTGCACACCCGACAGGAAGCGGCCCGGTTCCTCGGCCAGCGTCATCGCTGCCTGCGCGCCGGCAGAGCCCTGCGCCGCCATGCCCCGCAGGCGCGGCCGCCGCGCCGACACGATGGCCAGTTCGGACATGGCGAAGAAACCATTGAGCAGGATCAGACTCGCAATGATCGCGGCATCAATCCAGGGAAAGGGCGCCATGTGCTCCAGCAAGGCAGCGCGGGGCCAGGGTGCCCGCTCCGTCCCCTCATACGGGATGCACCGAGTTGCTGCAAAGCCCGTTCCTGTTGATGCTGGCCCGGGTTTCGCGCACCATGCGCGGCAATCGAACCATCACGGGGAGCAAATCGTCATGCGCAAGGCCATCACCACTGCCATCCTGTCCAGCGCGCTGGTGCTGGGCGGCTGTGTCACCGATCCGGAAACCGGCCAGAAGCGCGTGTCGCGTCCGGCGGGCACGGCAGCGGCCGGCGCCGGCGCCGGCGCCTTGCTGGGTGCCCTGCTGGGCGGGCGCAACAACCGTGCCGAGGTGCTGATTGGCGCCGGCATCGGCGCCATCGCCGGCGGCGCCATCGGCAGTTACATGGACAGGCAGCAACGCGAGCTGGAACAGCGCACCGCCGGCACCGGCATCGAGGTGGAGCGGCAGGGCGAGGAAATCGCCATCAAGTTGCCATCGGGCATCACCTTCGACACCGGCAAATCGATGCTGAAGCCGGAAATGCGCCCGGCGCTGGATGAAGTGGCGAAAACGCTGGCCACCTATCAATCCACCTTCATCGATGTGACCGGCCACACCGATTCCACGGGCAGCGATGCCATCAACCAGCCGCTTTCCGAACAGCGCGCCAAGGCGGTGGCCGATTATCTGGAATATCAGGGGGTGCAGCGCGCCCGTGTCGCCACGCGCGGCTATGGCTCCCAGTTTCCGGTGGCGGCCAACGACACCGAGGAAGGCCGGGCCAAGAACCGCCGGGTGGAGATTCGTCTGTCGCCGGTGACGCAGCAGGATGTGCAGGACCAGGGCGCACCCGCACCCCAGCCCCCGCGATCCTAACCGCGCAGGCTGGCGCCCAGCTTCGCCGCCGCCGCCACCACCTTGGCCGACACCGCCTCGATCTCGGCTTCGGTGAGCGTGGCGGTGGTGGGCTGCAGCGTCACTGCCACGGCCAGGCTGGCCTTGCCGTCGGGCACGCCCGGCCCGGTGTAGCGGTCGAACAGGCTGACACCGGCGATCAGCGCCTTGTCCGCCCCGGCCACGGCGCGGATGAGGCTGTCGGCGGGCAGCGCATCGTCCACCACGAAGGCGAAATCGCGGGAGAGCGGCAGCAGCGGGCTGGGCGCCCAGGCGTCGCGCTTGCGGTTCCTTGGCGGCAGCGCGTCGAGGTAAAGCTCGACAGCGGCCACCGGGCCCTTCACGTCGAACTGGGCTGAAACGCGCGGGTGAATGATGCCGAAATCGGCCAGGACGGCCTTGCCGAGCACCAGCCGCCCGGCGCGGCCGGGATGCCACCAGCCGTCGGCCGGGGCGGCCACGGCCAGCCGCTGCACCGGCGCGCCGAGCGCCGCGAGTGCGGCGAGCGCTTCGGCCTTGGCGTCATAGGCGTCGGGCTTCGCGGCCGCGCCGGTGCGCCAGTCGCGGCCGCGCAGTTC
>JALOSK010000183.1 GCA_025458465.1 Sandarakinorhabdus sp.
GACCATGTGTCGTCATCGCGCACCGCAAGGCCGATGCGCGCGACTTCAGCGGCCAGCGCATCGCGATTGTCGAGGCAGGCGGCGAGATCGATGCCGGCGTGGATATGGAAGGCCTGTTCGCAGGTCAGCATCTCGGGTTCAGCCAGGGCATCGCAGCTGCGATGCCGCCAGCGCAGCAGGCCAGTGCCGGCGGCTTGTGCGGTGCGCGCCAGGGCCAGCGTATCGGTGATCACCGCTGTCCAGTCCGCATCGGCGCGATACCATTCCACCATGGTGAATTCGGGCGCATGCAGCGGGCCTTGCTCACCATTGCGCCAGACGCGGGCAAATCGACGATCTGCGTCTCGCCGGCGGCCAGCAGTTTCTTGGCCGCAAATTCCGGGCTGGTGTGAAGATAGAGTGTCTGCTCTGCCCCGCCTTCAGGCCGCCAGGTGACCGGAAAGCCGTGCAGGTGAGTTTCGTTGCCGGGCGACAGCTGCACCGCGCCGCACTCCACTTCGGTGAAGCCCTGGCCCGCAAACCATCCGCGCAGCGCCGCCTTGATGCGCCCCCGGCCCAGCAGGAAGGGGCGGCGATCGGCGTGGATGTCGGCGTGCCAGAAGGGGCGGGGCAAGAGGAATTTCCTTGAACTGTTGGGGGACGATGCCCTAACGGCGGGCGCAACTGATCGCGCGTTGGCGCATAGGGGATATCATGGTCAAGGACATCGCGAGCAATTTCCGCAAGGGCCAGGTGATCGAGCACGAGGATGGCCAGCTGTACGTCGTGCTGAAGGCCGAAACCTTCCGCCCCGGCAAGGGCACGCCCACCACCACCATCGACATGCGCCGCATTTCCGATGGCGTGAAGACGGTGATCACCGTCAAGACCACCGACAGCCTGGAACGCGCCTTCGTCGAGGAAGTGTCCCACAACTATCTCTACAAGGACGGTGAGGAATATATCTTCATCAACAACGAGAGCTATGACCAGATCAGCCTGACCGAGGCGATGATCGGCGATGGCGTGACGTTCCTGCAGGAAAATGCCGAGTGCAAGATCCTGATGTTCGATGGCAAGCCGATCACCATCACCTTGCCGAGCCGCGTCACCATGGCGATCGTGTCGACGGAGCCGGTGGTGAAGGGGCAGACCGCATCGTCCAGCTACAAGCCGGCCATCGTGGAATCCGGCGCCCGCGTGATGGTGCCGCCGCACATCGATGTGGGCACGCGCATCGTCATCAACACCGATGACAGCAGCTACGTCGAGCGCGCCAAGGATTGAGACGACGCGATCAGGACTGCACGAAGGGCCGGCCATAGCGCCGGCCCTTTTCGTTCTGGCGTCGCGCACTTACGCAGAAATTCGATTACAGTAAGTGCAAATCCCAATTTCCTCGATTGTGTTGCCCCGGCATATGGTTGCCTCATCGCGGGGGGCATCCCCGTTCACAACAAAGAGGGAGCACGCATGAAGCGTACATTTGCATCCATCGTCGCGCTGGCTGTCGCCAGCATGACCGCCACGCTGGCCAATGCCCAGGAGGCCTCGATGAGCAGCAACACCCCCAACAACAGCGGCGCCCAGTTCTGGTGGCCGGAACTGGTGGACCTGTCGCCGCTGCGTGCCCATGCGCCGCAGTCCAACCCCTATGGCGCCGATTTCGATTATGCCAAGGAGTTCAGCAAGCTGGACCTGAAGGCCGTGAAGGCGGACATCGAGACGGTGCTGAAGACCAGCCAGCCCTGGTGGCCGGCGGACTATGGCCATTACGGCCCGTTCTTCATCCGCATGGCCTGGCACAGCGCCGGTACCTATCGCATTGCCGATGGCCGCGGCGGTGCCGGCGGCGGCCAGCAGCGCTTCGAACCGCTGAACTCGTGGCCCGACAACGCCAACCTCGACAAGGCGCGCCGTCTGCTGTGGCCGGTGAAGGCGAAATATGGCCGCGCGATCAGCTGGGCCGATCTGATGGTGCTGGCCGGCAACGTCAGCCTTGAATCGATGGGCTTCAAGCCGTTCGGCTTTGCCGGTGGCCGCCGCGATGACTGGGAGGCCGACAAGGTCTATTGGGGCCCGGAAGCCAAGATGCTGGACGACAAGCGCTACAGCGAAGGCCGCAAGCTGGCCAACCCGCTGGCGGCTGTCCAGATGGGCCTGATCTATGTGAACCCGGAAGGCCCGAACGGCGTGCCTGATCCGCTGCTGGCCGCCAAGGACATCCGCGAAACCTTCGGCCGCATGGCGATGAACGACGAGGAAACCGCCGCGCTGATCGCCGGTGGCCACACGTTCGGCAAGGCGCACGGCGCTGCCAGCGCCAGCAATGTCGGCAAGGAGCCTTCGGCCGAGAGCCTGGAGAAGCAGGGCCTTGGCTGGGAAAACAAGCACGGCACCGGCAAGGGCGCCGATACCATCACCTCTGGCCTGGAAGGCGCCTGGAGCGCCAACCCGACCGCCTGGACCATGCAGTATCTGGAAAATCTGTACGGCAACGAATGGGTGAAGACCAAGAGCCCGGCCGGTGCGACGCAGTGGGTGCCGAAGGACGCGGACAACAAGAAGTTCGTGCCTGATGCGCACCGTGAAGGCGTGTTCCATGCGCCGATCATGTTCACCACCGATCTGTCGCTGCGCGAGGACCCGGCCTACCGCAAGATCACGCAGGGCTGGCTGAAGAACCCGAAGGCGTTCGAGGATGCGTTTGCCCGCGCCTGGTTCAAGCTGACCCATCGCGACATGGGCCCACGCACCCGCTACATCGGTGCCGAAGTGCCGAAGGAAGTGCTGAGCTGGCAGGATCCGGTGCCGGCGGTTGATCATCCGCTGGTGAACGATGCCGATGTGGCCGATCTGAAGGCCAAGGTGCTGGCGTCGGGTCCGAGTGTCCCGGAACTGGTGCGGACCGCCTGGGCGGCTGCTGCCTCCTACCGCGGCACCGATGGCCGTGGCGGCGTGAACGGCGCCCGCCTCCGGCTGGCCCCGCAGAAGGACTGGGCGATCAACAACCCGGCCGAAGTGAACAAGGTGCTCGCCGTGCTGGGCCGCGTCCAGGCTGATTTCAACAAGGCAGCACCCGGTGGCCGCAAGATCAGCATGGCCGACATGATCGTGCTGGCCGGCAACGCCGCGGTGGAAAAGGCCGCGAAGGATGCCGGTGTGGCGATCAGCCTGCCGCTGAACCCGGGCCGGACCGATGCCAGCCAGGCCCAGACCGATGCGGCCAGCTTTGCCGCGCTGGAACCCAAGGCCGATGGCTTCCGCAACTATTGGACGGCCGAAAGCGCCTACAACCCGACGCAGGCCATGGTGGACCGCGCCAACCTGCTGGGCGTGACGGTGCCGGAAATGACCGTGCTCGTGGGCGGCCTGCGCGCGCTGGACGCCAATGCCGGCGGCAGCAAGGTGGGCGTGTTCACCGCCAAGCCGGGCGTGTTGACCAACGACTGGTTCATCAACCTGCTCAGCATGGACACCAAGTGGCAGAAGTCCGCCACGGAAGGCCTGTATGATGGTGTTGACCGCACCACGGGCGCCAAGAAGTGGACGGCAAGCCCGGTGGACCTGCTGTTCGGCAGCCATTCCGAACTGCGCGCTGTCGCCGAAGTCTATGGCGCGGCCGATGGCCACAAGCAGATGGTGAACGATTTCGCCAAGGCGTGGACCAAGGTGATGAACCTCGACCGCGCCGGCTGATCGCTACGGCCTGACATGACGAAGGGCGGCGTTTCCGGATGGAAGCGCCGCCCTTTTTCGTGTGTGGCTGCCGCGTCAGGCGCGGCCGGCGTACAGCAGGCTGCCTTCGGGCAATCGCTCCAGCACCAGCTCAACATCGGATTGCGAAAAGGCGAAACAGCCTTCGCTGCGCCCCAGCTTGCCGGTCTGCTTCACCACGCCAGGCTCACAATACCAGGCGCCGTGGATCACGATGGCACGGGCCATGGCGGTTTCATTTGCAGGGTCCAGCCCGATCAGCCGGCGCGAACGGCCATGCTGGCCCACATAAGGCTGGGCCACGAGATAGGCGCCGGCGCTGGAGGCGGCCGAACCGGGCTGGGCCGAAAAACGCTGCAGGAAGCCAGTGTGCGCCGGATCGGAACCGCGGCCATGGGCCACGCGCAGCGCCGTGACCTGGCCGGTCTCGGGTGCATAAAGGAAGAAGCGCGGATGGGCGCTGTGCAGGCTGTAATCTGCAATCGCGACCACACCCTTGTTGGTGATCCGCGCGGCGTGCCGGTTGAAGGCGGCGCGCGCTTCGGCCAGCAATCTGGGGCTGGGGGTGACGGGCGCTGTTGCTGCAAGCGCTGGCACGCCGGAAAGCGCGGGGAGGGCGAAGGCGGCGGCTTTCAGCAAGCCGCGCCGTGCGATGGGGGTTTCGTGTGGCATCATATCCGTGCCAGATAGGGCATGATGTTGCATTTTGCACTTAACCATCGGCCAACCGCCCTGTTTCGTCGCCCAACAGCCGTGGCGGTGGGCGCAAGCTGGCTTTTGATGGCGCTGCCCGCCGCTGCCGGTCAAGTGACCGAACCGCCACCGGTCGCTTCTGTCGCGTTGCCGGCCAGCCAGGCGGAACGGCTGGCGCAGATCGATCTGACGCCGCTTTCCGCCACGGAACGCGCCGCCATCGCTACCAGCCTCGCGCGCTGGGAAAGGCTGGCGCCGCTGCCCGCCGGGCGGTTCCTGATGATCAATATCCCGGCCTATCGCATGGACCTTTTCGATGGGCCGACCAAGCTGGGCAGTTGGCGGGTGATCGTGGGCAAGGCAAAAACGCCCACACCGGAATTCCGCGCCGAGGCCAAGGGCGTGATCCTCAATCCCTGGTGGGAGGTGCCCGCCAGCATCGTTGCCGAAAGCGTCGGGCGCATGCTGGCG
>JALOSK010000184.1 GCA_025458465.1 Sandarakinorhabdus sp.
CCTGCACCAGGGCTTTCTGCGCGGCGTGGGCGGTGTGCGCCCCACGCTGGTGGGCAATGCCGAGGTCACCGGGTTGGATCGCACCGGCGGGCGTTGGCGCATCAGCACGCGCGCTGGCGATTTTGCTGCGACAACGCTGGTCAATGCCGCGGGTGCCTGGTGCGACCGTGTCGCCAGCCTCGCCGGCGCGCGGGCGATCGGGTCGATGCCGCTGCGGCGCACGATGGCGGTGCTGCGCATCGATCCGCCGCCGCCGCCCGACATGATGGTGGTGATGGATGCTGCCGGGCAATTCTATTTCAAGCCCGACGGCGGCCGGCTCTGGCTGTCCCCTCACGACGAGACGCCTGACGTGCCGCATGACGTTCGCCCCGACGAGATGGACCTTGCCGTGGTGATCGACCGGTTCGAACAGGCCACCACCGTCGCCATCCAGCGCCTGGAATCAAGCTGGGCCGGCCTGCGCACCTTCGCGCCTGATCGGCTGCCCGTGTTCGGTTTCGATGCGGCGGTGGACGGCTTCTTCTGGTGCGCCGGGCAGGGCGGCTTCGGCATCCAGACGGCGCCGGCCGCCGGGCGGCTGTGCGCCGCGCTGCTGCTGGGCAACACGCCGCCGCTGGCGCCGGATTCCTATCTGGCCAGTCGCTGCTTCGGCTGAACTGTCGGTTTTTTCCTATTGCTGGCCAGCGACATGATGTAGATGCCAAGCCAATCCGGGTCGCATACTGCGGCCAACGAGCCGCGCCGGATTGGGGTTGGGGCCATGTTTCGCAAACGCCATGCTGCTTTGGCAGCATGTGCCGGCAACGCTGGAGTCGCAGATCGCGCTTGCAGTTCGGGCAGGCGTGCGTGCGGCGGGGCTCTCATCGCGCGCAAGGGTGCGATTTGCATATGTAAAACACCCGACATGGCAGCCGGCAACAAACGTGACACAATCAATTCATGGCCCACGAATGGCCATGGCGTATTTTCGGGTCGCATGAACTGACGATCAATGAATCGTCCTGTCGCAACCGTTCCAACTGGGGGGAACACCGATGAAACTACTTCGCGCTTCCGCTGCTGCAGCCGCCGTGGCTGTTGGCCTGCTTTCGTCTGCTGCCAGTGCCGTGCCGGCCGTCTTCTTCAACGATGATCTTGCTGCCGGCCGCCTGACGCTGCTCAATGCGATCAATCTTTCGGATCAGGCCTACAACACGGCCAATCCGACGACGCCGCGCACCTCGACCATCTTCGAGATCGACATCACCAACACGCTCACCAATGCCAGCGGCGTGTTCAGCGTGACGACCGGATCGACCACCGTCTGGGTGCGCACCACCCAGGCTGGCAGCATCGCGCTGAACAACTCGAACGGCGATCTGGGCGGTGATGGTTTCACCAACTGGAGCAACAGCTACAGCGGCGCCTTCGCAGGGGCCGAAGCACTGGCCTATCAGCTTGATTTCTTTGCCGATGCCGGCCTGACGACGCCGTTCGACATGAACGCCGTCGGCCTCAACGTGAACGATTGGGGCACTTGCTGCACCAGCGGCAACCCGACACCGCTTGGCGGCACCGCCAACGCGTCCGAAATCTACCTGCGCTTCCTCACCGGCGGCAGTGACAGCCTGCTGCTGCTGGGCGGCATCGCCCAGGGCAGCGAGAATAACGGCATCGAACATTTCATCGGCGCCATCAACGATACCAACTTCTTCAACTCGGTGCGCGTGATTGCCACCGGCAACGGCGAATTCTTCGGCGCCGGCGGCATCCTGATCTTCTCGTCGGTGGAAATCGGTTCCACCCCGCCGGGCCTGTCGGTGATTTCCGGCGGTGGCCTCATCCCCGGCACGCAACTTCTCTATTGGGATGGCGCCGGGCCGGCCGGGGACGGCATCGTGCAGGGCGGCACGGGCACCTGGACGACCACCAGCACCAATTTCACCGATCAGGCCGGCACCGGCACGGGTGCCAACACGCCGCAGCCTTCCACGCCGATCTTCGGCGGCACCGGCGGCACCGTCACGGTGGACAACAGCGCTGGCCAGGTGACCGTCACCGGCATGACCTTCGACGTGAACGGTTACACGATCACCGGAGACCCGGTGGCGTTGTCTGGCACCACCGCCACCTTCACGGTGACCAATGCCGGCGACACGGCCATCATCGACAGTGATCTCACTGGCGGTTCGACGATTGCCAAGCAGGGCGCCGGGACCCTCAGGATCAACGGCGACATCGGGGCTTCCCCGGTGGTGGTCGAGGCCGGCACGCTATCGGGCGTCGGCAGTGCTGGTGGCATCCTCGCCGGTCCGGGCAGCGTGGTCGCGCCGGGCGGTGCAGCCGGCACCATCGGTTCGCTGGTGGCCAATGGGGCCAGCGGGTTCGCGTCGGGTTCGCGCTACAATGTCGATCTGGCCGCCAACGGCACGGGTGATCGCATCACCATTGTCGGCGCCGGCACGATCGCGACCGGCACGACGCTGGCCGTCACTCGCAGCGGCACCACGCCGCTGGTGCTGGGCACCCGTTACACGGTGCTGTCGACCACGGGTGGCCGCACCGGCAGCTTTGCGAGCCTGACCGGCGATACTCGAGTGTCGCAGTTCATCAGC
This sequence comes from Sandarakinorhabdus sp., assembly GCA_025458465.1. Classification (GTDB taxonomy): domain Bacteria; phylum Pseudomonadota; class Alphaproteobacteria; order Sphingomonadales; family Sphingomonadaceae; genus Sandarakinorhabdus. Next base: position 2,598 of record JALOSK010000184.1, read on the forward strand.
GTGGTGCAGGAAACCGATGCCAGCAACATCTACCTGGGCGTCCGCCAGACCAGCAGCTTCGCCAGTGCGGCCGCGACGCCCAACCAGCTCGCGGTGGCACGGGGTGCAGATACCACCGGCAATGGCAGCCTCTACAACGCGCTGGCCTATCAGCAGACGGCCGGTGAGGCACAGGCGGCATTTGATCAGCTGTCTGGCGAAATCCACGCCACTGCCCGCGGCCAGACCGTGCAGGACAGCCGCTTCGTGCGTGAAGCCCTGTCGGCCCGGATGCAGCAGCCCGGTGATGCGCAAACCGGCCTGTGGGTGTCGGGCTATGGCAGCTGGGGTGAAACCGATGGCGATGGCAACGCTGCCCGCGCCAGGCGTGACATCGGCGGCTTCTTCCTGGGCCTTGAAACCGCGCTGGGCGAAAACGCCAATATCGGGGTGCTGGCCGGCTATGGCTTTGCCACCATAGAGGTCGAAGGCCGCGGCAGCCGCGCCAGCACCGATGATCTGCATGTCGGCGCCTATGCCGGCGTGAAATCGGGGGTGTTTTATGGCCACCTCGCGGTGGCGCACATGTGGCGCAACCTTGATACCCGCCGTTCGGTGAGCTTCCCCGGCTTCTCCGACACGCTGACGGCGGCCTACACCACCAACCTGACCCAGGTGTTCGGTGAAGTGGGCGCGCAGCTGAAGCTGTCAAACGCGGTGGCGATCTCGCCCTTCGCCCAGCTCGCCTATCTCGACGTCAAGACCGACGAGATCGTCGAGACCGGTGGGGCCGCGCGTCTCACATCGGTGGGCAAGACCGGCGGCAACTTCCTGGTCAGCACCGTGGGTGCCCGGCTGCAATATGGCCTGCCAGTGGGCAACGGCACGTTCGGCGTGACCGCCGAGGCGGGCTGGCGTCACATTGGCGGCGGCAACGAGACCACGCCGATCAGCTTCCGGCTGCCGGCCGGACCGGCGTTCGATATCGCCGGGGTGCCGTTCGGCCGGGATGTGGCGGCACTGGGCCTGATGGTGTCGGGCCAGGTGACGCCGGCCGTGCAGGTCGATTTCGGCTATCGCGGCCAGGTTGGCAATGGCGTGAAGGACCATGGTGTCCGTGGCGGCGTGATCATCCGCTTCTGAGCCAGGACGGCGCCGGGGGCATTGCCGCCGGCGCCGCTCCACCTCCGATGCGGGCGCGTTCCGGCGTGCGCCCCAGACCGCATCGGCTCGCCCCGGCAGCGTGTTCGCCGGGGCGCAGCCGTATCAGGCGCGCCCGGCCTGATAGCGGGCCAGGAAGCCGGCGGCGAAATCCTGCAGGGTGCCGGCCGCAATGGCGTTGCGCAGGCCAGCCATCAACTGCTGATAGAAACCGATGTTGTGCTGCGTCATCAGCATGGCGCCCAGCATCTCCCCGGCCTTGACCAGGTGATGGAGATAGGCGCGGCTCACCGCCTCAGGCCCGTGGCACACCGGGCAGCGGCAGTCTGCATCCAGTGGCCGCAGATCCTCGGCATGGGCGGCATTGCGCAGGTTCAGCGGCCCATCGTGGGTGAAGGCCTGGCCGTTGCGGCCTGATCGTGTGGGCAGCACGCAATCGAACATGTCCACCCCGCGCACCACGGCGCCCACGATGTCATCCGGCTTGCCCACCCCCATCAGATAGCGCGGCGCGTCTTCCGGCAACTGGCCCGTGGCATAATCCAGCACGCCGAACATGGCCGGCTGGCCTTCGCCCACCGCCAGCCCGCCGATGGCATAGCCATCAAAGCCGATGGCCCGCAGGGCGGTGGCCGATTCAGCGCGCAGCCGTTCATCCAGCCCGCCCTGCTGGATGCCGAACAGCGCCGCGCCTGCCGCATGTTCGCCGCCGGCATCGAAGGCGGCGCGGCTGCGCGCGGCCCAGCGCATCGAACGGTCCATGGCGGCCTGCACCACCTCGCGCGGGGCGGGCAGGGCGACCAGTTCATCAAAGGCCATCACGATGTCGCTGCCCAGCAGGCGCTGGATTTCCATCGA
>JALOSK010000185.1 GCA_025458465.1 Sandarakinorhabdus sp.
CCTGGTGGGCATTTTCTTGCAGCTCTGGAAGCCGGCGTCCTTCAACAGGCCCATCGTGTAGGCGCAGGCTTCCTCCATCCGGTAATTCTCGGCGGCGATCCCGGGATTCCTGATCCAGTCCTGAATGCGGGCGATGTTTTCCGGCAACTGCCTGTCGATGGCGGCGCGGATCTTCTTCTGGGCGGCGGCGGCCGGCGGTTTCGGGATGGCGGCAGTGGCGGGCAGGGCGATGGCGGCGGCCGCGCCCGCCAGCAGTTGACGGCGATCAAGGCGCGTGGTGGCGAATCCGGTCATCTCATGTCCTCCCGAGCGAATCATGCTTTGCGTTTTTTCACAGATCGCCGGGATTTGGCAGGCCGGTAAAGCCCTGCAACATGATGGCCTTGCGATGCTGCGGCGCAACATCACCGTGGCATCCTGTGGATATGTCATTTGCCTGTGTCGCGCCGATGCGGCGACACATTGACACATGCGACCGAATGGCTAAGGGATGGTGGTGCTGCGACCTACCGCCGCGCCTTATGCGTCAAAGCGACATGGGGCGGCCCGTCGGCGGAAGTTCGGGGCATGGAACGGGTCGCACGCATCAAAATGTGCCCATTCCGGCAAACAGGCGGGGGCGGCGCTGGCCTTTTGGCAGCGAGGGCCCCGAATGGGAGAGGAGTTCAAAATGGCAGAAGATACCAAGGTCTACCCGACCGGGCTGACCGAAAAGGAAGCGATGGAGATCAACGAGGGCCTGAAGTGGGGCACCCGGATTTTCGGCGCGATCGCCGTTCTGGCGCACATCCTGGCGTTCGCTCTGACGCCGTGGCTGCAGTAAGACTGGGGAGACTGAAATCATGAATGAAGGTCGTATCTGGCTCTATGTCAGCCCCAGCGTTGGCCTGCCGCTGTTCTTCATCGGCGTGGCCGCCATCGCCCTGATCGTGCATGCCTCGATCCTGCTCAACACCAGCTGGTTCGGCAGCTAGGTTCGGCAGCTACTGGGAAGGCGCCGCTGCTGCGGCTGCTGCCCCGGCCGCTGAAGCCGCTCCGGCCATGGAAGCTGCTCCGGCCGAAGCGCCGGCCGCTGAAGCCGCTCCGGCTGAAGCTCCGGCTCAGTAAGCTGATCCGCCCGGCCACCGGCCGGGCCAGCTGAACCAGAAAGAGGCCGGCGTCCCCCAGGGGGCGCCGGCCTTATTCTTTTGTGCCACTTCAATCAGGGCAAGCGACTCGCTGGCAGCGCATCAGCGGCCGCCGTACGCCGGTGCGGACAGCGCCAGTCGCCGCGGCGGCCATCGTTTCAGGTTCAATCGCGGTTGTCGCGGCCCATCAGCGGCCACATCGCAGCCAGCGTGGCCGCCATGAAGGCCAATTCCAGCGCGAAGATGATCACATAGCCGCTGGCGTTGCCGGGCAGATCGAGGCCGATGTTCATGCCGTTCGCCACGTCGCGGATCACGCCGCCAATGGTGGCGCCAACGCCCTGGCTGGTGGCCTGCACCGCCCCCCAGGCGCCCATCGCGATGCCCACCTGGCTGCGCGGTGCCAGCAACATGGTGGCGGTGAGCGTGCCATGGCCGAACAGGCCGGTGCCGATGCCAGCCAGCAGCACGCCCAGCGTGAAGATCGACGGCGTGTCCGAACCGGCGGCAAAGATGATCAGTGCGGATCGGCACCCAGCGACAGGATATAGGACGCATAGGCAAAGCCGAGCAGGCTGCCGAATGCCATGATGGCGCTGAGCATCGTGGTTGTGCCCACGCCCAGTTTCAGCACTTCGCCGCCATAAGGTTCCAGCACGATATCCGACATGGAGAAGGCCAGCGTGCCCAGCCCCACCGCGATCAGGCGCAGCACGGCCTTGTCCTTCGATGCGAACAGCGCCCAGCTTTCCTTGAAGGTCGGATCCGGGGTCGCCGGCTCGGTGCGCTTGTAATGCGGAATGCGGGCTTCCTGTTTCCACAGCGCGGTGAAATTCAACAGGATGGTGATCACCGCCATGCCCTGGATCACCTGAATCAGGCGGCCCTGGGTGAAATCCTCCAGCGCCCAGCCGAAGAAGAAGGCCGCGGTGATCGAGCCAAGCAGCAGCATCACATACATCAGGCCCACCACGTTGGGCTGCTGTTCGGGCTTGGTGAGATCGGTGGCGAGCGCCAGGCCCACGGTCTGCGTGGTGTGGATGCCGGCACCCACCAGCAGGAAGGCCAGCGCGGCGGCCGGCTGGCCCAGCCAGACGCGTTCATCATAGGCTTCCTGCGCGCCCGCCAGCACCAGGATGGCGAACGGCATGATGGCCAGCCCGCCGAACTGCACCATCGTGCCCAGATAGATGTAGGGCACGCGGCGCCAGCCCAGCGCCGATTTGTGCGTGTCCGATTTGTGGCCGATAAGCGCCCGGAACGGCGCCGCCAGCAGCGGCAGCGCCAGCATGACGCCCACCAGCGTCGCCGGCACGCCCAGTTCCACGATCATCACGCGGTTCAATGTGCCCACCAGCAGCACCAGGCACATGCCCACGCTCACCTGGATAAGCGACAGGCGCAGCAGGCGCGACAACGGCAATTCGGCGCTCGCCACATCGGCAAACGGCAGGAAGCGCGCACCCCACGTCATCCAGACCTGGATCATCTGGGCATTGAGGCCCTTGCGGCGCGCGGGGGTGATGCTGGGTTCGGAAGCCATGGGTCGCCCTCAAAGCCGATTGTGCCGATGATGGCAATGGGGTGATGCGCCGATCATGGCGTCACCCGGCTGCTGCGCAATTCGGCGATGGCATCGTTGGCCAGCCCATCGGCGCGTTCATTGTCGGGATGGCCGGCGTGGCCCTTCACCCAGTGCCAGTGCACGCGGTGCGGTTTGGCAGCGGCCAGCAGCGCCTGCCACAGATCGTCATTCTTCACCGGTTTCCGGTCGGCGGTTTTCCAGCCGTTGCGCTGCCAGCCGTGCACCCACTTGGTGATGCCATCACGCACATAGACGCTGTCGGTGGTCAGTCGCACGTCGCAGGGGCGGGTAAGGGCGTTCAGCGCCGCGATCGCCGCCATCAACTCCATGCGGTTGTTGGTGGTATGGTCTTCCGCGCCCTTCAGTTCACGTTCCTTGTCGCCAAAGCGCAGGATCGCGCCCCAGCCGCCGATGCCGGGATTGCCCTTGCAGGCGCCATCGGTGGCGATTTCCACATGAGGGCGGGACGGCTGTGCGTCAGCGTCCACCCATCATCTCCGGTGTCGCCGCCAGATACCATTCAAGCCGGCGGGCAAAGGCCATCGGATCCTTGCGGGTGACCAGCGCATCGGCCGGCGTGTTCAACCAGTCAAAGGCACGGGTGAGGGTGAAGCGCAGCGCGGCGCCGGCCGCCAGGACAGGCAGGGCGGCGATCTCTGCTGGTTCAAGCGCAATCACATCGGCATATCCGGCCATGAGGGCGGCGGCGCGTTCGGTGAAGAACTGCCGGCCATCATGGCTGAAGCACCAGGCCGCGTGGGTGACGGCGACGTCATAGGCGCGGGCATCGGTGCAGGCGAAATAGAAATCAATGAGGCCCGAGACCTTGCCATCCAGCAGCAGCACGTTGTCGGGAAACAGATCGGCGTGGATGGTGGCCAGCGGCAGGCCCTGCGGCCAGTGGGCCGCGGACGACAGCCCGGCTTCGACCAGCGCCGGCAGATCGGCATCAATCTCGGCCAGGCGGCCTTCGCACCGTGCGGCCAATGGCGGCCAGGCAGCCGGCCCCAGGGCGTTGGCGCGCGGGGCCGTGAAATCGATTGTGGCGGCGTGCATCCGACCCAGCGCCACGCCGACTTCGCGCGCGGCGGCTGGCGCGGGTTCGGTGACAGACACGCCAGGCAGGAACTCGATCAGGCAGGCCGGGCGGCCGTTGAGGCGCTGCAGTGTGCGGCCCTGCCGATCGGCCACCGGGCCGGGCACCGGCAGGCCCTTGGCGGCCAGATGGCCCATCAGGGCCAGGAACCACGGCAGATCGCCTTCGGCCACGCGCTTTTCATACAGCGTCAGGATGAAGCGGCCGCCCCCCGATGCCCCGCCGCTGGTTTCAGCCAAGAAATTGCTGTTCTCGACGCCTTCGGCGATGCCCTTGAAGCTGACGGCCTCGCCAACATCATAGCCGGCGAGAAAGGCGGCAAGATCATCGGCGCTGACCGGGGTATAGACGGCCATGGCGCAACCTGCCCGAACGGTCAGGCGGTGAGCGAGCGCGGCAGCTTGAACACCACTTCCTCGACGGCGGTGGTGATATTCTCGCAGGTGACGGTGAAGCGTTCACCCACCGCGGCCAGCACTTCCTGCACCAGCAATTCCGGCGCAGACGCGCCCGCGGTGAGGCCCAGCGTGTCGACGCCGTCGAACCACGACCAGTCGATATCGGCGGCGCGCTGGATCAACCAGCTCCTGGCGCCTTCACGCTCTGCCACTTCGCGCAGGCGCTGGCTGTTGCTGCTGTTGGCGGCGCCGATCACCAGCACCAGATCGCAACGCGGCGCCATCGCCTTCACCGCGGCCTGCCGGTTCGACGTGGCATAACAGATGTCATCGCCGCGCGGGCCTTCGATGGCCGGGAAGCGGCGCTTCAGTTCGGCCACCATGTCGGCGGTGTCGTCCACGCTCAGGGTGGTTTGCGTCAGGAAGCCCAGGTTCTCCGGGTTGGCCGGCGCCACGGCCTGCGCATCTTCCAGCGTCTCGATCAGCGTCATGGCGCCATCGGGCACCTGGCCGAAGGTGCCGATCACTTCGGGGTGGCCCTGGTGGCCGATGAACAGGATATGCCGACCGGCAGCCACCAGACGCTCGGCCTGGCGGTGCACCTTCGACACCAGCGGGCAGGTGGCATCGACATAGGTGAGGCCGCGCTCTTCCGCCTTGGCCGGCACCGCCTTGGGCACGCCGTGGGCGGAAAACACCACCGGCACGCCATCGGGCACTTCGTCGAGTTCTTCCACGAAGATGGCGCCCTTGGCCTTCAGGCTGTCCACCACGAACTTGTTGTGAACGATCTCATGCCGGACATAGACCGGCGCGCCCCAGCGTTCGAGCGCCAGTTCAACGATGTGGATGGCGCGGTCGACGCCGGCGCAGAAACCGCGCGGCGCGGCGACCAGCACGGTCAAGGCCGGCTGGGCCAGAACAGCGGGATCGGCAGCAGGCGCGGCGGCAGATGCTGAGGATGCTGGGGCGGCGGGGGCTGGGGCAGTCGTCATGGCCGCTGCTGATACGCGATTGCACATGGCCGCGCCACCCCCCAAGGCGTCGCAAGCGGGGGTGGATTGCGCCTTGGAACGCCGTTGCACGCGGCGCTTGCTCCGTCGCCATTTGCCCCATAGGAGAGGGGCATGAAGCGAACCGCCATCCGTCCCGGTCTGGTCTTGCCGCTGCTTGCCGCGCTGGCCCTTGCCGGCTGCGAACGCAACCCGCTGGTCGTCAACCGGTCGTCCTGTCCGGCGGTGGCGGTGGCTGCCTATGCCGGCGATGTGACGCTGTTCCGCCCCGGCACGCCAGTGACGGCGCTTGATGCCGGCAATGTCGATGCGGTGGCAACCATCACCAACCTTCGGCAGGAATGCACGGAAACCGCCGAACACTTCGTCACCCGCGTCAGTTACGACGTGGTGGCGCGGCGCAGCGACGCAGGTGCGGCCCGGCAGGTGGTGCTGCCGGTGTTCGCCGCGGTCGTGCAGGCCGGCAACATCATCAACGCCAAGCAGCTGTCCAGCGTGACGGTGGACTTTGCCGCCGGCCAGGAGCGTGCCGCCGGCCGCGGCGAGGCAACCGCCAGCGTGTCACGCCGGGCCGCGGCCGTGCCGCAGGAAATCATGGCCAAGATCAACCGGGAACGCCGCCCGGGCGAGCTTGATGCCGCCACCGATCCGATGGCCGATCCCGAGGTGCGCGCCGCCCTGCGCGCTGCCAGCTTCGAGGTGCTGATCGGCTTCCAGCTCGATGATCGCGCGCTGGCCTACAACGTCGCCAAATAGGGCGCGGTTTCGCCTGGCCCGAATGGGGCATTCGGGCCATTGACTCACGGCCGGCGTTCGCCCAATCGGCGACTCGTCGTCGGTGGCAACACCGGCGCCAGCGCGGGAGAGTGCAGCGGGC
>JALOSK010000008.1 GCA_025458465.1 Sandarakinorhabdus sp.
GATGATCCAAGGGTGCTGGTGTTCGATCCCAGCCTGCGCGGCAAGACCAGCCGCTTCTACTACCGCTTCATCAAGCCGTAGGCAGCATCGCCGTCACCTCGATCTCGACCTTCATCGCCGGGTCGAGCAGATCGGCGAAGATCACCGTGCTGGCCGGCGGATGGGCGCCGAACGCCGCGCGCAGTTGCGGCCAGCAGGGTTCGAAATCGGCGCGGTTGGCCAGATAATAGGTGACGCGCACGACATGGGCGAAATCGGTGCCGGCCTGTTCCAGCGCCCGGCCGATGATGGTGAGCGCGTTGGCGCACTGGCCCTCCACGTCGGCAGGCAGCTCACCCGTGTCGGGGTTGCGGCCCACCGTGCCGGATACGAACACGAACGGCGCCGCCACCACGGCGCGACAATAGCCAACCTTGGCCTCCCAGGGGGCGCCGGATGAGATGCGGGTGATCACCGTCCGGGCGGTTTCAGTCACGCGGCAGCGCGCGCCGGCCGCCACCGGCCAGGATCGCCGGGCCATTGCCGCCCAGATTGTCGATGGCGCGATCGACACTGAGCGCCGTGACGTTGGTGCGGGTTGGCAGCGCAATGCGACCATCCACAGCGGCAACATCGGTGGCCAGCGTGTCCATCACCGCATCGGGCAGATCGTCAGGCTCGGCAAAGCGGCTGGCAACGGTGAGGAACTGGCCGCGGCGGCGCTTGTCCAGCACGTCGAAACCGATCGACAGCAGATCCTGCATGTTGCCATCGCGGCCGATCCGGCTGGGCCCGCCCAGCACCACGGCCACCAGCCGCTTGCCAGCGCGGACCGCCGATGCCGCCAGCGTGAAGCCGGCAGCGTTGGTATAACCGGTCTTGATGCCATCAACGCCGGGCATCGTCTTCAAGAGATGGTTGTGGTTCGCCACCGCCTGCCCGCGGTAATCATACTGGGTCTGCGAGAAGAGCGGATAGAAAGACGGAAAATCGCGCAGCATCGCGCGCGAGAGGATGGCGATGTCCCGCGCCGTCGTGGCGTGATCGGGGTCCGGCAGGCCCGACGCGTTGCGGAACTGCGTGCCGTTCATGCCCAGCCGCCGTGCGGTGCGGGTCATGCGCGCGGCAAAGGCGCTTTCCGATCCGGACAGATGTTCGGCCAGGGCAGCGGCGATGTCATTCGCGCTCTTGGTGGCGATCACGCCGAAGGCGTCGCGCACGCTGATGGTGGCGCCCGGCCTCAGGCCCAGCTTCGACGGCGGCTGGCGGGCAGCATGCGCGGAAATGGTGATGCGATCGTCCAGTTTCAGGCGGCCGGCGGCAACCTCCTCGAACGCCACATAGAGCGTCATCACCTTGGTGATGGAGGCCGGGAAGCGCGTTTCGTCGGCGCGGCGGGCATACAGCACCTCGCCGGTGTCGTGATCGATCAGGATCGCGGCATATTTGGGAGCCGTGTAAAGGCTTGCAGCCAAGGACGGTAGCGACAGCAGTGCCGTCGCCATCACAAGAATCCGGGACAGTTGCCTGATTGCCAAGGCCATTTCCCTCCTCAACCCCACTGGTTAACAGTAAACCCATTCGGGCCGCGCTGCCAAGGGGGCAATTGGCCCCAGCGCCGCCGCCCGCCGCACTGTTGCCCTTTTCGGCCGCATCTGCCATGCGCCGCCCCCATGGTCTGCCCCTGTCACGATTGCTGCCTGTCATGACCGCGCTTGCTGCCGAGGTGGCGCGCCGGCGCACCTTTGCCATCATTTCCCACCCCGACGCCGGCAAGACGACGCTGACCGAAAAGCTGCTGCTGCTGGGTGGCGCCATCCATGCCGCCGGCGAAGTGCGCGCCCGCGGTGCCAACCGCCGCGCCCGGTCCGACTGGATGAAGATCGAACAGGCGCGCGGCATTTCCGTCACCTCCAGCGTGATGACGTTCGAGAAGGACGGCACCGTCTTCAACCTGCTCGACACGCCCGGTCACGAGGATTTTTCGGAAGACACGTATCGCACCCTCACCGCCGTCGACAGCGCGGTGATGGTGATCGATGCTGCCAAGGGCATCGAGGCGCAGACCCGCAAATTGTTCGAGGTCTGCCGCCTGCGCGACGTGCCGATCATCACCTTCATCAACAAGGTGGATCGTGAGGGCAAGGACCCCTTCGAACTGCTCGACGAGATTGCCGACACGCTGGCGCTGGACGTGGCGCCGCTGAACTGGCCGGCCGGCATGGGCGGGGAATTCCACGGCCTGTATGATCTGAAGCGCCACCGTTTCCACAAGCCGGACGGCAGCGACAGCCGGCTGGCGGGCGACGTGGAACAGGTGACGGGCCTTGATGATCCCCGCATCGATGCGCTTGCCGGGCCGGTGGCGGCGCGGCTGCGCGAACAGGCGGAACTGGCTGAAGGCGGCTATGCCACGCTGGATGTGGGACAATATCGGGCCGGCTCGCTCACCCCGGTGATCTTCGGTTCGGCGCTGAAGGATTTTGGCGTGGCCGATCTGATTGCCGCGCTGGCGGCGCTGGCGCCCAGTCCGCGGCCGCAACCGGCGTTGCCGGCGGCGGTTGCGCCCGACGGCGGGCAGGTTTCGGGCTTCGTGTTCAAGGTGCAGGCCAACATGAACCCGCAGCACCGCGACCGCATCGCCTTCCTGCGGCTGGCATCCGGGCGGTTCCGCCGCGGCATGAAGCTGAAGCAGATGGCGACCGGCAAGCAGATTGCCATCAACAGCCCGATCTTCTTCTTCGCGCAGGACCGCGAGATCGCCGAGGAGGCGTTTGCCGGTGACATCATCGGCATTCCCAACCACGGCGTGCTGCGGGTTGGCGATTCACTGGTGGAGAAGGAGGATGTCAGCTTCACCGGCATTCCCAACTTTGCCCCGGAAATCCTGCGGCGCGTGAAGCTGGATGATCCCACCAAGTCCAAGCAGCTGAAAACGGCGCTGACCGACATGGCCGAAGAGGGCGTGACCCAGCTGTTCAAACCGGCCATCGGCAGCCAGTGGATCGTTGGCGTGGTGGGCCAGCTGCAGCTGGAAGTGCTGATCAGCCGGCTGGAAGCGGAATATCGCGTCGCCGCCAGTTTCGAGCCCAGCCCCTATGAAACGGCGCGCTGGATCAGCGGCGCACCGGCCGATCTGAAGGCCTTCACGGACGAATATCGCGCCGCAATGGCGGAAGATCGCGACGGCGCCCCGGTGTTCATGGCGCGTGACAACTGGGATCTGAATTTTGTCATGGGCCGCTTTCCAGCCATCCGCTTTTCCGCCACGCGGGAACGCGCCTGATGGATCGGCTGGCGGCGATCTGGGTGCGCTTGCGCCAGTCGCCGCGGCGCTGGTGGTATGTGGCGGGCGGCGCGGCCGGCCTGTTCGCCCTGCTGCTGGCCTGGCTGGTCGCCACCGCGCCGCTTGATCGCGCGTTGCAGCCGGCAGAACAGCCCAGCCTGATCCTTACCGACATCACCGGCAAGCCGATCGCCCGGCGCGGGGATTACAAGGATGAACCGGTCACCATCGCCGAACTGCCGGCGCATGTGCCCGCCGCCTTCATTTCCATCGAGGACCGGCGTTTCCGCGACCACATCGGCATCGATCCCATCGGCATCTTCCGGGCGCTGGTGACCAATGTGGAGGCCGGCGGCGTGCGCCAGGGCGGTTCCACCATCACCCAGCAGCTGGCCAAGACGAGCTTCCTGTCGTCGGAACGCAGCCTGAAGCGCAAGCTGCAGGAGGTGATCATCGCGCTCTATCTCGAAGCGCGGCTGTCGAAGGACGAGATCCTGCAGAACTATCTGTCGTCGGTCTATTTCGGCGATGGCGCCTATGGCATCCGGGCGGCGGCGCGCACCTATTTCGACAAGGCGCCGGCCCAGTTGTCGCTGGGCGAGGCGGCGATGCTGGCCGGTCTGGTGCAGGCGCCATCGCGTCTGGCACCATCACGCCATCTCGATCGTGCCCGCGAGCGGGCCGGGCAGGTGCTGGCCGCCATGGTCGATACCGGCGCCATCACCGCGGCGCAGGCCAGGGCAGCAACGCCGGCCCGTTATCGCCCCGGCCGCAAGCCACTGCCCACCGGCAGCTATTTCGCGGACTGGGTGCTGCGTGAGGCCCGCGATGCGATCGAGGCCGACTATGGCGAGACGGTGGTGCGCACCACGCTGGATCCGAAGCTGCAGAAGATTGCCGAAAGCATCGTGAAGGATGGTCTGGCCCGCAGCCGCGGCCTGGACGTATCGCAGGCGGCGCTGGTGGCGATGCGCATGGATGGCCGTGTCGTGGCGATGGTGGGCGGCGCCGATTATGCGGCGAGCAGCTTCAACCGGGCAACGCAGGCCCAGCGCCAGCCGGGCTCCTCGTTCAAGCTGTTCGTCTATCTGGCGGCGCTGGAATCCGGCCTGACGCCAGCGGACACGATTGTCGATGAACCCATCACCATCGGCGATTATGCGCCGGAAAATGATGATCGGCGCTTCCGCGGCCGCATCAGCCTGGCCACGGCCTTTGCCGCGTCATCGAATGTGGTGGCGGTGAAGCTGGCGCAGCAGGTGGGCATCCCCGCCGTGGCCGCGCAGGTGAAGAAGCTGGGCATCGAAGGCGGGGTGAGCATCTATCCGGCAATGGCGCTGGGCACGACGCCGATCCCGCTGATCGACATGACGCGCGCCTTCGCCGCCGTCGCCGCCGGGCGCTATCCGATCAAGGCCACCGGCCTGTGGCGGGATGAAAAATGGCCTGACAAGGTGACCCCGCCGGCCGAAACGAAAGACAGTTGGCCGGTGCGCGCCAACATGCTGCAGCTGATGTCGTCGGTGGTGCGCAACGGCACCGGCAATGCCGCGCGCCTGCCCATCCCGGCCTGGGGCAAGACCGGCACCACCCAGAACCACCGTGATGCGCTGTTCATCGGCTTTGCCGGCGATCTGGTTGTGGGCGTGTGGGTGGGCAATGACGACAACAGCCCGATGGCGGCCAGCGTGGTGGGCGGCAGCCTGCCGGCCCGCCTGTGGAAAGGCTTCATGAGCCGCGCCCTGGAAGCGGAAGGCAAGCTGGCGCGGGCACCGGAAATTGCGCCCGTGGTGATCGACACCGATGCCATCGCCGCCGAACTGGAAACGATGGAGCTGAACCTGGAAGGCCAGGCGGGCAGCCCGCCGGCGGTGATCGACATCCCGGCCGAACCCCCGCCGCAGACCAGCGCACCGCCGCAGCCGGAAGCCCCTGACGCTCAGTCCTTGTAGAGCCTGTCCAGCCGCTCGCCATAGACCTGCTTCAGCACATGGCGGCGGATCTTCAGTGATGGCGTCAATTGCTGGTTGTCGGTGCTGAAGGGTTCATCGGCGATGATCACCCGGCGCACCTTCTCGATCACGTTGGCGCGCGCGTTCACCCGGTCCACCGCGGCCTGGATGGCGCGCACGAATTCGGGTTCGTGTTGCAGCTTGTGCAGATCGGCCGGCAGTCCCTTGTCGCGGGCGAAGCCCAGCGCCCATTCGGCTTCCGGCACCACCACGCCCACCAGATAGGGCCGGCGATCGCCATAGACCATTGCCTGGGCAATCTCGTCCTGCAGGGTCAGCATGCCCTCGACACGCTGGGGAGCCACGTTGTCCCCCTTGTCGTTGACGATGATGTCCTTCTTGCGGTCGGTGATGACCAGGTGGCCATCCTTGTCGAGATGGCCGATGTCGCCGGTATAGAGCCAGCCATCCTTCAGGGCCTTGTGGCTTTCGGCATCGTTCATCCAGTAACCGTCCATCACCAGCTCGCCGCGCACCAGGATCTCGCCATCGGGCGCGATCTTCACCTCGACCCCGCCCAGCGGCGGGCCGACCGTGTGCATCTTCAGGACAGCGCGCGGGCGGTTGCAGCTGATCACCGGGCCGGCTTCCGTCTGGCCATAGCCTTGCAGGATGGGAATGCCGATGGCGGTGAAGAAGATGCCGACTTCCGGATTGAGCGGCGCGCCGCCGGCCACCATCGCCCGCAGGCGGCCACCGAACTTGGCACGGATGGATTTCCTGATCGTGCGCTCCAGCGCCTGATCGATCAGCTTCTCGGCAAGGCTCAGGCTTTCGCCCTTGGCTTCCTTGCGGGCGATCGACAGCGCCTGGTTCAACAGCGTGATGGCCAGCCCGCCCTGCTTCTCGATCTGCTTGGCGATGCGCATGCGCAGCACTTCGAACAGGCGCGGCACCACCACCATGAACGTGGGGCGCACTTCCTCGATGTTGCTGGCCAGCTTTTCCAGCCCTTCCGCATAGGCAATCTGCCCGCCCATGCCGATCGGCATGTACTGGCCCGCCGTGTGTTCATAGGCGTGGGACAGCGGCAGGAACGACAGGAACAACTCGCCCGGCACGTCGCCGGGGAAGAAATCCTGTTCGATCACCGCGATGGCGCCGGCGATGTTGCGCATGATCGCACCATGGTGCTGCCGCACGCCGCGCGGGGCGCCACCGGTGCCGCTGGTGTAGATCAGGCAGGCCAGATCCTCGCGCTTCATGGTGGCGCGGGCGCGCACGGCGGCGCGGTCCTCGTCCAGCATCGGCGCGCGGGCGCCGATCAGCCGGGCCCAGTCATGGATGGCCAGCCCCTGCACGTCGGCCAGCGGCTCCATGGTGATGACGGTGCGACAGGCTTCGGTGCCCAGCGCGGCGGGCAGCAGGTTCTTCGCCAGCTTCGGCCCCGAAACGATCACCGCCTTGGCGCCGCTGTTGGTCAGGATGTGCCGGTGATCGGCTTCGGTGTTGGTGGTGTAGGCCGGCACGCTGATGCCGCCGGCAGCCATGATGGCCAGATCGGCAAGGCACCATTCGGAGCGGTTTTCCGAAACCAGCACCACCCGGTCCCCCTTGCCGATGCCGATGCCGATGAGGGCGGCGGACAGGCTGGCCACGATGTCGCGCGCCTCGCCCCAGCTGATCGTCTGCCACTGGCCGCCCTGCTTGGACAGCAGCATCGGCGCCGCCGGCTGTTCGGCGGCACGGTCCAGGAACAGCGCCACCAGATTGGGCGCGGCATCGATGCGCGCGGCAATCGCGGCGGGCCGCAGCGGCGGCAGTTTCGGCAGCATGGTCCTCTCCCAGCCTCGTCTTGGGCGGGGGCGCGTTCGTCGCGCCCCTCGTTGTCGTTCAATACCCTGCCGGCCTGCCCTCGCCGCGGGCGTCTGCCCCACCGCGCCAGCCGCCGGTCACGCGCTGCACGCCGTTCAGTTTCAGCGGCAGCGCGGTCGCCACCGGCGCATGGCCCATGGCAGTGAAAGCAGGGATCATTTCCTCCAGCATCGTGCCCTTTTCAACCGCGAACCGGTCGCCAAGGGCCACAAGTTGCGGCAGGGCGATGGCCTCTTCCACCGGCAGGCCCCAATCCAGCACGCCGATGATCGCCTTGGCGACCTGCGCGATGATGGTGGTGCCACCGGCCGCCCCGATGGCCAGCACCGGCTTGCCCTTGCTGTCATATACGATGGTGGGCGACATCGACGAGCGCGGCCGCTTGCCCGGCTGCACCCGGTTGGCGGTCAGTTCGCCCTGGTCTTCGGGGGCAAAGTTGAAATCGGTGAGTTCGTTGTTGAGCACGAAGCCGTTCGACACCAGGCCCGAACCGAAGGTCTTTTCCACGGTCGAGGTCCAGGTGACGACATTGCCGGCGGCATCGGCCACGGCAAAGCTGGTGGTGCCGGCCACTTCATTGTCCGCCGCCGCGATGCGCGGCGGGGCGTTGTCCGGCATCCCGGCCTCCGCCTTGGCGATGCGGCCGCCAGCACTGATCAGCGCCGACCGCGCCGCGATGTAGGCCGGATCGGTGAGGCCCTGCACCGGCACGGTCACGAATTCCGGATCGCCCAGCCACTTGTCCCGATCGGCATAGGCCAGGCGCTGGCTTTCGCCGAACAGGTGCCAGGCCACCGGGTTCTTCATGCCCAGCCCCTTCATGTCGAAGCGCTCCAGCTGCTTCAGCATGGCCAGCACGCCCACCCCGCCCGACGATGGCGGGCCCATGCCGCAGACCTTCCACTGGCGATAGGTGCCGCACACCGGTTCCCGCACCCGGGCGCGATAGGCAGCGAGATCGGCCATCGTCATCGCGGTCGGGTTGGCCTCGGCGGTGGAAACGGTCTTCACGATGCCCTCGGCAATGGCGCCGGTGTAGAAGGCCTCGGGCCCTTGTGCCGCGATGGTGCGCAGCGTGGCGGCGAGCTTTTCGTTGCGGAAGGTCTGGCCGGCTTGCAGCGGCGCACCGTCCTTGTCGAAATAGAGGGCGCGGCCTTCCGGGCCGGCCTTCTTCAGACTGTCCTGCCCGAAGGCGATGAAGCGCGCCATGGTGGGCGAGATGGTGAAGCCTTCGGCCAGGCGGATGGCCGGCTCGAACAGTGCCGCCCACGGCAGCTTGCCCCAGCGCTTGTGCGCTTCGGCGGCGGCAGCGACATTGCCGGGCACGCCCACGCTGCGCCCGCCGGTGGCCGCCGTCATGAACGGCATCGGCTTGCCATCTGCACCCAGGAACTGGCTCGGGCTGGCAACGCCCGGCGCCTTTTCGCGGCCGTCGATGGTGCCCAGCGGGCCATTGGCGGGCTGGTGGACGATGAAGCCACCGCCGCCGATGCCTGAAGATTGCGGTTCCACCACCGTCAGGGCCAGCATGGTGGCGATGGCGGCATCGGCGGCGCTGCCGCCTTTCTTCAGGATGGCGACGCCGGCTTCGCTGGCCGTCGGGTTGGCAGCCGATACCACGGCCTTGAACGGACCGGCGCCGGCCTGCGCGGCGGCCTGCACGGGGCCGCTGTCGGCATCCTTCGGGATCGGCTGCGCGAAGGCGGCGCTGGCAAGCAGGGAGGCGGAAAGGAGCAGGGTGCGGCTGATCATGGCGCTGCACCTTAGGCCGATTTGCGCGGCTGAAAAGTGCCTAAACCGCGTGGCCGACAGCCTGCCCCACCGAGGAGAAGCCGTCCCGCCGCAGCAGCCCGGCAAGCTCGGCCTTGATGCGCGTCACCAGCCCCGGCCCACGATAGACCAGCGCGGAATAGAGCTGCACCGCGCTCGCCCCGGCGCGGATGCGATCATAGGCGTCCTGCCCCGATGCGATGCCGCCCACGGCAACAAGCGGCAGCGCGCCGCCGGTTTCGGCGCGGAAACGCTTGAGGGCGGCCAGCGCCAGCGGCTTCAGTGGCGCACCCGACAGGCCGCCCGTCTCGCCGGCATGGCGGCTGGCCAGCGCCGGCCGCGAGACCGTGGTGTTGGAGACGATCAGGCCATCAACGCCGCCATCGATGCAGGCGCGGGCGATGGTGGCCCAGTCATCCTCGCCCTGATCGGGTGCGACCTTGACGAACAGCGGCACGGCAAGCTCGCCGCGCGCCGCCATCACCCGCGCAATCAGATCGGCCAGGGCCGCGCCATCCTGCAAGGATCGCAGGCCCGGCGTGTTGGGGGAGGAGATGTTGACCGTGACATAGGAGGCCAGCGGCGCCAGCGCCCGCAGGCCCGTCACATAATCGCCGGTGCGATCCTCGCTGTCCTTGTTGGCACCGAGGTTGATGCCAACCACGCCGGACCGGCCCGCCCGTGCCGACAGGCGGGCATGGGCGAACTCCACGCCCTTTGAATTGAAGCCGAAGCGGTTGATCACCGCCTCGTCCTCCACCAGCCGGAACAGGCGGGGCTTGGGGTTGCCGGGCTGCGGGCGCGGACACACGCTGCCGCATTCAACGAAACCAAAGCCCAGACGCAGCATGGCATCGGGCACCTCGGCATCCTTGTCGAAGCCGGCGGCAAGGCCAATCGGGTTGGGCAGGCGCAGCCCGGCCAGTTCGGTGGCGAGGACCGGATCATCCGCGGGCGCGGCTGGCACGAGGCCCGTCTTCAGTGCTGCCAGCGTGACATTGTGCGCCGCTTCCGGATCGAGCGCGAACAGCAGGGGGCGAAGGGCGGCGAACATGGCTTGCGGCCATGGCAGGGGCGGGGCGTCCGTTCAATCCCCCCAATCACTCGGCGTCATCGTCCCGCCCCACCAGCGCCAGCGCGCGGGCGCGGCGCTGGTGCAGGGCGCACCAGTGCAGCAACGCCTCCTCGCGGCCGTGCGTCACCCACACTTCGCCCGGGTTCAGCTCGGTGATGGTGGCGGTCAGTTCGTCCCAGTCGGCATGGTCGGAAATGATCAGCGGCAGTTCCACACCGCGCTGCACGGCCCGCTGGCGCACGCGCATCCATCCCGATGCCATGGCCGTCACCGGATCGGGCAGGCGGCGGCTCCAAAGGTCGTTCAAGGCAGACGGCGGCGCGATGATGATGTGGCCCTTCAGCGCATCGCCCTTCAGCGTGCCCACCGGGCGCAGATCGCCCAGGTGGACGCCGTGCGCCTGGTACAGATCGCACAGCGCCACCATCGCGCCGTGCAGATAGATGGGCGCATCATGGCCGGCGCGGCGCAGTTCGGCGATCACCCGCTGCGCCTTGCCCAACGCATAGGCGCCCACCGCGACGCAGCGATCCGGATTGGCGGCCAGCGTGGTGAGCAGCTTGGCCACTTCGTTGGCCGTGTCGGGATGGCGGAACACCGGCAGGCCGAACGTGGCTTCGGTGATGAAGATATCACAGGTCAGCGGTTCGAATTGGGTGCAGGTGGGATCGGCGCGGCGCTTGTAATCGCCTGAGATGATGATGCGCGTGCCGGCCTTTTCCAGCACCACCTGCGCCGATCCCAGCACATGACCGGCCGGCAGCAGCCGGCACGACAGGCCATCGCCCAGCGCCAGCCGTTCGCCATAGGCCAGCGCCTGCCCGCCAGATTGTGGCCCGAAGCGCTGGTGCATGATCGCCAGCGTTTCGGCGGTGGCCAGCACATGGCTGTGCCCGGCGCGCGCGTGATCGGCGTGGCCGTGGGTGATGATGGCCCGGTCCACCGGGCGGGAAGGGTCGATCCACGTGTCGATGCCGGGCAGATAGAGCCCGTGCGGATGCGGTTCGATCCAGCGCGCCATGCCTGCCCTATGCGCCCGGCGGGGCCGCTGCTACAATGCATCACATGCGCACGCCCATCCTGTTTGCCGCCGCCGCGCTGGCCGCCCCGGCAACCGCCGCACCCCAGGTGATGCCCGGCCAGTGGCAGTCCACCTCGGTGGTTGAGCATATGACGATGCCGGGCATGCCGCCGGAAGCGCTGGCCATGATGAAGGGCCGGCCCACCACGGTGCGCTATTGCCTGACGCCAGAGGAGGCGGCGGCAGATCCGCGCAAGCTGCTGAATGCCGACAAGAGCTGCACGGTGAAGCGCTTCACGCTGAACGCCGGGACAATCGATGCCGAGATGCAGTGCCGCACCGATCAGGGACCGGCAACGATCAGCATGAAGGGGCGCTATGCTGCCGACAGTTACGAGATGACGTCGCGCATGACCAATGGCCCGATGACGATGCAGAGCCGCGTGACCGCCCGCCGATTGGGGCCGTGCAAATAGCCCCGGCCGAGGCGCCGCAAACGCTGCCGCCCCCGCCCCCGCTCCAGCCGTTGCCTGCGCCGTTGCCTGCGCCGCTGCCCCCCGCCATCGCCGCCTGGTTCGCGCAGCGCGGCTGGCAGATGCGCGCGCATCAGCTGGCGATGCTGGATGCCGCGGCGCGTGGCCGCCATGCGCTGCTCACCGCGCCCACAGGGGCCGGCAAGACGCTGGCGGGCTTCCTGCCAACGCTTGCCGATCTGGCCACCCGCCCGCACGAAGGCCTGCACACGCTCTACATCTCGCCCTTGAAGGCGCTGGCGGTGGATGTGCAGCGAAATCTGCTCACGCCGATTGCCGAGATGGGCCTTCCCATCACGGTGGAAACCCGCACCGGCGACACGCCGTCGGATCGCAAGGCCCGGCAGAAGGCACGGCCGCCGCAGATATTGCTCACCACGCCCGAAAGCCTCGCCATCCTGCTCTCCGCACCGGAAGCCGCGTTGATGATGGCCGGCGTGCGGCGCGTGATCGTGGACGAGATCCACGCCTTTGGCACCACCAAGCGCGGTGACCAGCTTTCGCTGTGCCTGGCGCGATTGCAGCGCCTGGCGCCGCAGCTGCAGCGGGTTGGCCTGTCGGCCACCATCGCCGATCCGGAAAGCTGGGCGGGCTGGCTGGCGCCCGATGCCGATGCCGATGCCGTGGAGATCGTGCGCGCCGCGGCCGGCGCCGATCCCGATATCGACATCTTGGTGATCGATGATCGCATCCCGTGGGGCGGCCACAATGGCCGCTGGGCGGCGCGCGCCGTGATGCGCCGCATCGAGGCGGCGCGGCTGGCCATCGTGTTCGTCAACACCCGCGCCGTGGCCGAACTGGTGTTCCGCGATCTGTGGGCGGAAAACGATCAGTCGCTGCCCATCGGCATCCATCACGGCAGCCTGGCGCCCGAAGCGCGCCGCAAGGTGGAGGCTGCGATGGCGGCCGGGCGCCTGCGCGCCATCGTCGCCACCGCCAGCCTTGATCTGGGGCTGGACTGGGGTGACGTCGATCTCGTCATCCAGATGGGCGCACCCAAGGGCGCATCGCGCCTGCTGCAGCGCACGGGCCGCGCCAATCACCGCATGGATGAAGCCAGCCGCTGCCTGATCGTGCCAGGCAATCGCTTTGAATATCTGGAGGCGCTGGCCGCGCGCGATGCCGTGCATGAAGGCGAGCTGGATCCCGATGGCTTCCGGCCCGGCGCGCTGGATGTGCTGGCCCAGCATGTGGTGGGCATGGTGGCCGCCGGGCCGGTGCATCCGGACGCGCTGTATGACGAGGTGAAGAGCGCCGCACCCTATGCCGGGCTGACGCGCGCGACGTTCGAACATGTGCTCGATTACGCCGCCACCGGTGGTTATGCGCTGAAGGCCTATGAACGCTATCAGCGGCTGGTGCGCGGGCGCGATGGCCAGCTCAGGCTGCGCACGCCGGCGCTGGCGCGGCAATGGCGGATGAACAGCGGCACCATCGTCGAAGCCGTGGCCATGAACGTGGTGTTCGGCAGCGGAACTGGCCGGGGCGGCCGCCGTCTTGGACAGGTGGAGGAGTATTTCGCCGGGCAACTGCGGGTGGGGGACAGTTTCATGTTCGCCGGCCAGGTGCTGGAAGTGACCGGCTTCGACGGGGCAGACATCCACGTGCGCATGGGGCGCGGCAGCCCCAAGGTGCCGGTCTATGCCGGCGGGCGCATGCCGATGACGACACGGCTGGCAAGGCGGGTGCGCGGGCTGATGAACGCGCCTGATCGCTGGGCCGCGATGCCGCCCGACGTGCGCGAATGGCTGGCCATCCAGGCCCGCGTCTCGCGCTTGCCCGGCGATGATGATGTGCTGGTGGAGACCTTTCAGCGCGATGATCGCTGGTACATGATCGCCTATGGCTTTGCCGGCCATCCGGCACACCAGACGCTGGGCATGCTGGTGACGCAGCGCATGGAACGCGCCGGGCTGAAACCGCTGGGTTTCGTGGCCAGCGATTATGCCATGGCCTGCTGGAGCCTCGATCCGGTGGACGATCCGCGACCGTTGTTCGATCCGGCCGTGCTGGAGGATGAGCTGGCGCAATGGCTGGCCGCCTCGCCCTTCCTGCGCCGCGCCTTCCGAGAGGTGGCCATCATCGGCGGCCTGATTGAACGCACGCAGCCGGGCGTGGTGAAATCGGGCAAGGCGATGAGCGTGTCCGCCGACCTCATCTATGACGTGCTTCGCAAGCACGAGCCGGATCACCTGCTGCTCGCCGCTGCCTGGACCGACGCGCGCGGCAAGCTGACCGATATCGAGCGGCTGGCGGCGCTGCTGGAGCAGGCGCATGCCCGCATGACGCACATGCGCCTGCCCCATGTCTCGCCGCTGGCCGTGCCCTCGCTGCTCACCATCGGGCGCGAACGCGTGGGGGCCGAGGCAGACAGCGCGCTGCTGGCGGAAGCCGAAGCGCTGATTGCCGAGGCGATGCGGGTGGACTAGTCACACGGCATGCGGTCTCCCGACACGTCGTTCTTTGGCCACCCGGCAGGGCTGGGCTTCCTTGCCTTCACCCAGGCGTGGGAGCGATTTTCCTTTTATGGCATGCAGGCGCTGCTGCCGCTGTATCTGGTCGATCATCTGCTGGAACCCGACGTCGCGGCCGGGGTGGCCGGGCTGACCGGCTTGCGGGCCGGGGTGGAGGCGCTCACCGGCCCGCTGAGCACCACGGCCTTCGCCGCCCAATTGTTCGGCCTGTACATCGGCCTGTTCAACATCGCGCCGCTGGCGCTGGGCTGGCTGGCCGATGGGCTGTTCGGGCAGCGCCGGCTGGTGCTGGCCGGGCTGCTGCTGATGGCCGCCGGGCATCTCGCCATGGCGGTGGAGGCGCTGTTCCTGCCGGCGCTGGCGCTGCTGCTGCTGGGCGGCGGCTGCCTGAAGGGCAATCTCTATGCCCAGGTCGGCATGCTCTATGCCGGCGGCGACGGCCGGCGCACGCGGGCCTATGCCATCCACCTGATGGCGCTGAACGTCGGTTCCATCCTGGCGCCGCTGATCTGTGGCACGCTGGGGGAACGCGTGGGCTGGCATTGGGGCTTCACCGCTGCCGGCATCGGCATGCTGCTGGGCCTGGCCATCTATGTGGCCGGCACCCGCCACCTGCCGCCCGACAATATCCGGCGCACGCGTGTCACGCCGGATGTTCCCGCCGTCGGCGAGGCGGCGGCCATCACCGCCATCGTGCTGATGCTGCTGCCCTTCACCATCGTCTATGCGGCCGCCATGCAGGCCTACAACCTGCTGCTGGTGTGGGCGCAGGAGGTGATGGACCGGGATGTGGCCGGCTTCGAGGTGCCGGTCACCTGGCTGCTCACCTATGATGGGCTGATGACCATCGTGGGCATCTTCCTTGCCCTGCGCCTGTGGGCCGGGCTGGGCCGGCGCGAACCCGATGCCATGATCAAGCTGGCGGTGGCGGGGCTGATCGTGGCGGCAGCCTGGTCGCTGCTGGCTGTCGTGACGACGGCGGCGGCTGGTGGACCGGTGTCGATGCTGCTCGTGCTGCTGTTCTTCGCCCTGCTCGATCTGTCCTACGGCTGGCTTGACCCGCCGGCCAACAGCTTCGTTTCGGTGCATGCGCCGGCCCGGCTGGCCAGCACGCTGATGAGCCTCAACATCGCGGCGTTCGGGGCTGCCAACATCGCGTCCGGCTGGCTGGGCCGCTTTCAGGAACCATTGGGGCCGGCCGGCTTCTGGTGGCTGCTGGCGGCGGTGGGCGGCGCCGGTGCTGTCGTTGCCCTGCTGCTGCGGCCCCTGGTGGTGCGGCTGGCGCCTGGTTGATCCATGGCCGCCAGCATCAGCTTTGCCGGCGAGGATTTCATGTTGCAGCCGTGCGGCGCGCTGTGGTGGCCGGCTGCGGAAACGCTGTTCGTCGCCGATCTGCATCTGGAAAAGGCCAGTCACTTCGCCAGCCGCGGCTGGCTGCTGCCGCCGCACGCCAGTGCCGAAACACTGGCCGCGCTGATCGATGTGGTGGAGGCCACTGGCGCCCGCCGGCTGGTGTGCCTGGGCGATTCGTTTCACGATGCCGGCGGGCCCGATCGCCTGCTGCCCGATGCGCGCCGCGCGCTCAGCCTGATGACGCGCAACCTTGATTGGTGGTGGATCACCGGCAACCATGACGCCGATGCCGCCGCCGTGCTGGGCGGGCGGGTGATGGCGGAAGGCCGCATTGGCCCGCTGGTGCTGCGTCACGAAGCCGATCCGGCCGATCCGGCGCCGGAACTGTCGGGCCATTTCCATCCCAAGCTGGTGGTGCGCCACCGCGGCCGCCAGATCAGCCGTCGCTGTCTCGCGATGAGCGCAACCAAACTGATCCTGCCGGCCTTTGGCACCTTCACCGGCGGGCTGGCGGTGGATGATCCGGCCATCCGGGCGGCACTGGCCGGGCCGGCAACGGCGCTGGTGGTCGATGGCGGGCGCTTGCTGCGCTTTCCGGTGGGTTGACGGCAGCCTGCCCGCAAGGGACGCTCGGCTCATGAACGCCGATTTCGATCTCGTCATCCGCCACGGCACCATCATCGATGGCAGCGGCGGCGCGCCCTTTGCAGGCGATGTGGCGGTCAAGGATGGCTGTGTCGCGTCAGTTGGGGCGGTGGCCGGCGCGGGCGTCGAGGAGATTGATGCCAGCGGCCTGATCGTCACGCCCGGCTTTGTCGACATCCACACCCATTATGACGGCCAGGCCACCTGGGAGAGCCGGCTGCAGCCCTCCACCCTGCATGGCGTCACCACGGTGGTGTCCGGCAATTGCGGCGTTGGCTTTGCACCATGTCGGCCGGCGGATCATGATCGGCTGATCCGCCTGATGGATGGAATTGGGAGAGTTTTCCCGAGTATCTCGACAGTCTTCAGCCAAGGCAGTTCGATGCCGATATCGGCCTGATGCTGCCGCACGCGGCGCTGCGGGTGTTCGTGATGGGCGAACGTGGCGCCAATCGCGAACCGGCCACGGCAGACGATATCGCGCGCATGGCAGCCATTGCCGAGGCGGCGGTGAATGCCGGCGCCATGGGCTTTTCCACGTCGCGCACGCTCAATCACCGCACCTCCGATGGGCAACCGACGCCGACGCTGACGGCAGCCGAAGACGAGTTGATGGGCATTGCGCTGGCACTTGGCCGGGCTGGCAAGGGCGTTCTCCAGTTCGTGTCCGACTTCGCTGATCCCGATGCCGAATTCGGCCTGATGCGCCGGCTGTGCGAAGCCTCCGGCCGGCCCTTGAGCTTTTCCCTTGCCCAGTCACCGCTGGCGCCCAATGGCTGGCGCAAGCTGCTTGGCCTTTTGGAACAGGCCACCGCCGATGGCCTGCCGATGAAGGCGCAGGTGGCGGCACGGCCCGTGGGCGTGCTGCTGGGGCTGGATCTCACCTT
>JALOSK010000186.1 GCA_025458465.1 Sandarakinorhabdus sp.
CGCCAGCGTGGTGTCAACCAGCGCCAGCCCGTCGCCGGCCCCGGCCGGCAGGGTGCCGGCAATCGCCACCCCATCGCGACGTTCGATCAGCTGGAATTTCGTGCCCAGCACGGTTTCATCGTCGCAAAAGGCGATCAGGCGCGGTGCCAGGGGGAAATGCGCCGCCAGCTTTGCCAACACCCGGGCCTCACGCGCCATGTCGCTGGCACCGGCTGCCAACACGCCCGGTGGCGGCCGCCGCAACACCGCCGGGCCGCAGTTCAGCATCACGCCTTCGTTGCGGTTGGCGATGCCGCCTGAAAGTCGTTCCAGTCGCGCATCGGGGGCCAGCGCCAGATTGCGGGTGGCCAGCCAGTGCGCCAGCCGGTCAAGTTCGGTCATGCCGCCCGCACCATGATGCAACGCCGGGCGGGATCAAGCCCGCTTGCCGCCTCCCGCGCCGGCATGGCCGCCAGCCAATCGGGCAGGGCCGGATCATCCGCCGGTCGTTCGACAAAGCCGTGTCGGGCGTAAAATGGCCCGTTCCATGCCAGCAGCCGATCGGTGGTGAGAGACAGACATCGGCAGCCCAGATCGGGTGCGGCGGCAATGGCCGCCTGCAACAGCGCGGCGCCCAGCCCGCGGCCCTGCGCGCGACGCTCCACGGAAAGCTCCAGCACGTGCAGCCATCCGGCCTCTGCTGCCGCCAGCAGAAAGCCGCAGGGCGCATCGTTCTGGGCAACCCACAGGCAGCCGCTGGCCAGCCCCTGTTCCAGCGCCGCCATGGGCGTGGTGGGGCCGCCCATCACGTGGGCCATGGCGGTGCCGGAAAACAGCGTTGCAGCCGAAGCCTCGATCGCGGGCAGCAGGGGCAGGTCGGCACGGCGGGCTGGCCGGATCACCGCCGCCGCCTGGCGGGCCTGCCCACCGGTGCATTGGCCGGGCGCGTTTGCTGCGGCACGCCATGATCCAGGCTGGCAACCGCGACGATGGCAGGGTGGGGCGTGTCGCTGGCGATGACGCGGGCCGGATCAATGCCGTGCGCGGCCGGATCAGGCAGCATTTTCAGGATATAGGCGACATGGCGGGGCATCACGTCAAGGTGGCGGCCAATGTCGCTGAAGGTAACGGCGTGGCCGGCCGGCACGGCGCGGGCAATGGCCAGCACATCGGCGCGGATACGGGCATAGAAAGGCGATGCGGCCATGTGCGCTGTCGGTAGCATGGCCGCGCCATCGTCATCAACGCGTCACTGGCGCCGGGCGATGGTGCATCCTATGGTGATGCCATGGTCCCCACGCTCCGATCCGAACGGCTGGTGCTGCGCGCCCACCGGCTGGATGATTTTGAACGGCTTGCCGCCATGTGGGCGCATCCGGTGGTGGTCACCCATTTCGGCGGCAAGCCGTTCAACCGGGAAGACAGCTGGAACCGGCTGCTGCGCTATGTCGGCCATTGGCAGATGCTGGGCTATGGCCTGTGGGCGGTGACGTTGCCGCACGAGGACGTGCATCTGGGCGATGTCGGCTTTCTGCATGGGGAACGTGACGGGCTGGCCCCGTTTGGCTGCCCGGAAGCGGCGTGGAGCTTTCATCCCGAAGCGCAGGGCCAGGGCTATGCCAGTGAAGCGGTGGCCTGCGCGCTGGCCTGGGCCGATCGCCAGGCGGTTGGCCCGCAGCCGCTGTTTGGCCGCACCGTCGCCATGATCAACCCGCCCAACGCCGCCAGCATCGCCGTGGCGCGGCGCTGCGGCTTTGCGATCACCGGTGAAGCCCTGTATCGTGACGAAGCGGTGGGCCTGTGGGAACGCGCCGCCCGGCCGGCGCCCTGATCAATCGCGCAGGCCGATGAACCAGCGGTCGCGCAGCGCCGTCACCCAGGTCAGCGGATTGAAGCTTGTGCTGCCATCCAGGCTGAATGTGGTGAATTCGGCGCGGCCAACGATGTTTTCCACCGGCAGCAGCCCAAGCCCGCCGATCTCGGCCGGGAACCGGCTGTCTTCGGAATTGTCGCGATTGTCGCCCATCAGGAACACATGGCCTTCCGGCACCAGCACCGGTTCGGTGTTGTCCTGCGGCAGCGCCGCAAGGTCGAGCGTGTTGTAACTGCGGCCGCCGGGCAGCGTTTCCCGCCAGGTGGGCAGGTGGCATTCCGCCCCGCCATCAGGCCGGATCACGCGATACTGCACGTCAACCATGCCGGTGCAATCGCTGTTCGGCGTGACCTTCATCACCGTATCTGCCACGCGCACCCGCGGCACGGCCGCGCCGTTCAGCCACAATTGCCCATCCTTCATCTGCACGGTGTCGCCGGGCAGACCGATCACCCGCTTGATCCAGTCATCCTGGGTGAGCGGAGCCTTCACCACCACAATGTCCCCGCGTTCCGGCAGGCTGCCCAGCAGCCGGCCTTCCATGCGCGGCAGCACGTTCAGCGATGGCGACAGATAGGAATAGCCATAGGGGTATTTCGACACGATCAGCCGGTCGCCCACCAGCAGCGTGGGCAGCATCGAACCTGACGGGATGTAAAAGGGCTTGGCCACCGCCGTGTGCACGGCCAGCACGGCCAGCGCCAGCAGGAACAGCTGCCAGGCTTCTTCGGCCCAGTTGATCTTTTTCTTGGGCAACGCGGCTTCGGTCATTCGGCAAACTCGGCAGGGGCGCAGGTGATCAGCACGATGGCCTGCGCCCACGGATGGTCATCGGTCATCGTCAGATGAATCGCCGCCTTATGCCCGACAGGGGTGATTTGCGCCAGCCTTGCCGCGGCGCCACCGGTCAGCACCAGCGTGGGTTGCCCGGTTGGCAGGTTCACCACCCCCATGTCGCGCCAGAACACGCCCTGGCGAAATCCGGTGCCCAGCGCCTTGGCACAGGCTTCCTTGGCGGCAAAGCGCTTGGCATAGGTGGCCGCCCGCGTCAGCGTGCGGCGATCGGCCTTGGCCTGTTCGGCGGCGGTGAAGATGCGGTTGATGAAGCGAGCGCCGAACCGATCAATGCTGCTGGCGATGCGGTCGATGTTGCACAGGTCGCTGCCAAGCCCAATGACCGCCAATCCCGCCGGGATCATGCCCGCGCCGCGTCCATGTGATGGCGCATCTGGCGGATCGCCGCCTCCAGCCCGACAAACACCGCCTCACCCACCAGGAAATGGCCGATGTTCAGTTCGGCCAGTTCCGGCAGCGCGGCGACGGGCGCGACATTGGCATAGTTGAGCCCGTGGCCGGCATGGCATTCCACGCCCAGCCGGGCGCAGTGCGCCGCCGCTGCCGCCAGCCGTGCCAGTTCGGCCGCGGCATCGCCGGCATCATGGGCATGGGCATAAGGGCCGGTGTGCAGTTCCACCACCGGCGCGCCCAGCCGCGCGGCGGCTTCCAGCTGGCGGGCATCGGGCGCCACAAACAGTGACACGCGGATGCCGGCATCGCGCAGCCGCGCCACGATCGGTTGCAGCGTGTTGTGCTGCCCCGCGGCATCCAGCCCGCCTTCGGTGGTGCGTTCGGCGCGGCGCTCGGGCACGATGCAGGCGGCGTGCGGCCGGTGCCGCAGCGCGATCGCCAGCATCTCGTCGGTGGCGGCCATTTCCAGGTTGATCGGCAGCGCGATGGCGCCGGCCAGCCGGGCCAGATCATCATCGGTGATGTGGCGGCGGTCTTCGCGCAGGTGCACGGTGATGCCATCGGCGCCGGCGGCCGCAGCGATTTCGGCAGCGCGCAGCGGGCAGGGATGCAGGCCGCCGCGCGCGTTCCTGATTGTGGCGACATGATCGATGTTGACGCCCAGCCGCAGATGGCCGGCCGTCATGCCGCCCGGCTCCCCGGCTTGATCGCCGGAATGGCGGCCAGTTCGGGCGGCAGCGCATCGGCCGGATAGCTGGGCACGTCCAGCCGGATGAGCGGGGTGAACGGCACGCCAAGATCAGCCGTGCCGCCCGACCGGTCAACCAGGGCGGCGGCGTGGATGACATGGCCGCCAGCGGCGGTGATGGCGGCGATGGCTTCGCGGCTCGACAGGCCGGTGGTGACGACATCCTCCATCAGCAGCACGGGCTGGCCCGGCTCCAGCCGGAACCCGCGGCGCAGTTCGAACGTGCCGGTGGGCCGTTCGACAAACATGGACGCCACGCCCAGCGCGCGCGCCAGTTCATGGCCGCAGATGATGCCGCCCATCGCCGGCGCCACCACGGCGGTGGCCTGCGCCTTCACGCCGGCCGGCAGCCGGGTGGCCAGCGCGGCGGCCAGCCGGGCGGCGCGGGCCGGATCCATCAGCACCCGCGCGCATTGCAGATAGCGCGGTGACCGCCGGCCAGATGACAGGATGAAATGGCCTTCCAGCAGGGCGTCGGCGGCGCGGAATTCGGCCAGCACGTCAGCATCGGTCATGTCAGCGGCGATGGTGTTCATGGCCATGCGCCTTGGCAGCACGGTCGACCAAGCGCAAGCGGCGTTACAGGCGCACCCGTTCGGCCGACACCACCGCCTTCACCTGCCGCAGCGCGCCCAGGATGCCGGAAAGATGGGCCGTGCTTTCCACCTCGATATCCAGGATGTCGGTGTGGAATTCGCGGTCGCGGTGTTTCAGCGCCAGGCCCACGATATTGGCATT
>JALOSK010000009.1 GCA_025458465.1 Sandarakinorhabdus sp.
ATCCAGCTCGCGGCCGAGCGGCTGCAGCGAAAATTCGGCCGGCAGATCGACGAGGACGCGGAGACGTTCACGACGCTCACCGGGACCATCGTGCGCCAGGTGGGAGACCTGCGCCGCATGGTGGACGAGTTTTCCGAATTCGCCCGGCTGCCCAAGCCGGTGTTCGCGCCCGAAAGCCTGGAACGCATGCTGCGGCAGGCGCTGGTCCTGCAGGAAGTCGCCTTCACCGACATCCGCTTCACGCTGGTGGGTGAAACAGATCTCACCCTCGTCTGTGATCGCCAGCAGCTTGGCCGGGCGCTCACCAATCTCATCAAGAACGCGGCCGAAAGCGTGATGGCCCGCATTGCCCGGGACGGCGATGGTGGCCCGGCGGGCGTCATTGCCATCACGGTATCAGCGGACGATGATTCCATCACCATGGCCGTGGCCGACAATGGCCTCGGCTTCCCGGCCGAAGACCGTTTGCGCTTGCTGGAGCCTTATGTGACGACCCGCGCGCGGGGCACGGGCCTCGGCCTCGCCATCTGCGCCAAGATCATCGAGGATCACGGCGGCCAACTTGAATTGTCGGACAATCCGGCACCGCCGCCAGCCGGCCCCGGCGCGCTCGTCATTGCGCGGGTCAGCCGTCATCTCGCCGCCGAACCGCAGCCGGCCCTGCCGCTCGGCCCGCAATCCGTCACCGCCTGAAGGACAGAAACGCCCCATGGCTCTTGATATCCTGATCGTTGATGATGAAGCCGATATCCGCGAACTCGTGGCCGGCGTGCTGAATGACGAGGGCTTTGAAACCCGTGTCGCCGCCAATGCCGAGGAGGCGCTGGCCGCGATCGCCGAACGGCGGCCCAGCCTGGCCATTCTGGATGTGTGGCTGCAGGGTTCATCGATGGATGGCATCCAGCTTCTGGATGCGATGAAGCAGCGCGATCCCACCTTGCCCGTGGTGGTGATCTCTGGCCACGGCAATCTTGATACCGCCGTGGCGGCGATCAAGCGCGGCGCCTATGACTATATCGAAAAGCCGTTCCAGGCCGAACAATTGCTGCTGGTGGTGCAGCGGGCGACGGAAACCGAACGCCTGCGCCGCGAGTATGAGGCGCTGAAGGAACGGGTCGGCTATGATATCGAACTCACCGGCACCTCGCCGCAGATCAACCAGGTGCGCGCCACGCTGAAGCGGGTGGCGGCCACCGGCAGCCGGGTGCTGATCAGCGGGCCCGCCGGTTCGGGCAAGGAAGTGGCAGCGCGGCTGCTCCACCAGTGGAGCCCGCGCAGCGATGCGCCGTTCGTGGTGGTCTCTGCTGCGCGCATGACGCCGGAAACGGTGGAAGAGGCGCTGTTCGGCGCGGAAGGCAGCGGCGAGACGGTACGCGCCGGCCTGTTCGAACAGGCGCACGGCGGCACCCTGTTCCTCGATGACGTGGCCGACATGCCGGTCACCACCCAGGCCAAGATCCTGCGCGTGCTGACGGAACAGGTGTTCCAGCGGGTGGGCGGCGCGCGCTGGGTGCGGGTGGATGTGCGGGTGATTTCGGCCACGTCGCGCGATCTGGCGGCCGAAATTGCCGCCGGCCGCTTCCGCGAGGATCTCTATTATCGGCTCAATGTCGTGCCGGTGCGATTGCCGCCGCTGTCGGAACGGCGGGAGGATGTGGCCGAACTGGCCCGCTATTTCCTTGCAAGGCACGCCGCCGAACGGCGGTTGCCCACGCCGGCGCTTTCCGATGACGCGCTGGCGGCGCTGCAGACCTATGATTGGCCGGGCAACGTGCGGCAGCTCAGGAACGTGATCGAACGCACCATGATCCTGGCACCGGCCGATCGCATGGGCCGGATCGATATCGACATGCTGCCCCAGGAGGTGACCGCGGAGCCATCGAAGCTGGTGCCGGGGCAGGCGGTGCGATCGATCATGGGAACGCCGCTGCGCGAGGCCCGCGAAGCCTTCGAGCGCGAGTATCTGCGCGCCCAGATCCGCCGCTTTTCCGGCAACATCAGCCGCACCGCCGCCTTCATCGGCATGGAACGCAGCGCCCTGCACCGCAAGCTGAAGGCGCTGGGCCTGGCGGAGGAGCCGGGCACCGACGGCGAGGACTGAGGCACGATTATCCGCATGTGACGAAAGGGAGATTTGAAAAGGCGCCGCGCACTCCCTAACTTGCATCCCAAGGCGGCAACGGGGCCGCCCAAGACCAAGAAGGAGCCAACATGGCGGAAAAGCCCAACAGCCTGCAGGATGTGTTCCTCAACACCGTGCGCAAGACCCGCACGCCGGTCACCATGTTCCTTGTGAACGGGGTGAAGCTGCAGGGCGTGATCACCTGGTTCGATGCCTTTTCGGTGCTGCTGCGCCGTGACGGCCACAGCCAGCTGGTGTACAAGCACGCCATTTCCACGATCATGCCGGCAACCCCGCTGCAATTGTTCGAAGCCGAAGAAGAAACAGACTGAGAGGCACCCACTTGGGTTATCAACCCGCAGGACCCGGCGAGATGACCATCGCCGGGTTCGACGAGGCCAGAGGCATCCGCACGGGTGCCCGCGCCATGGTCATCCTGCCTGTCATTCACGAGAAGGACGCACTGCGTTCACCGGAGGCCAAACTGGCCGAGGCGGTGGGGCTGACGCGCGCCATCGCCCTTGATGTCGTGCACGCCGAAGTGATGCGCCTGCGCAGCCCGTCGGTGTCGCATCTGCTTGGCAAGGGCCAGATCGAACGGCTGGCCGGCCTGGTGGCGGCGCTGGAGACCGAGGTGGTCATCATCGATGGCCCGGTGTCGCCCGTGCAGCAGCGCAATCTGGAAAAGGCGCTGAAGGCCAAGCTGATCGACCGCACCGGGCTGATCCTTGAAATCTTCGGCGAACGCGCCTCCACCTCGGAAGGCACGCTGCAGGTGGAACTGGCGCATCTGCAATATCAGGCCAGTCGCCTGGTGCGCAGCTGGACCCACCTTGAACGCCAGCGCGGCGGCTTCGGCTTCCTTGGTGGCCCCGGCGAATCGCAGATCGAGACCGACCGCCGCCTGATCCGCGACCGCATCGCGCGCCTACGCCGCGAACTGGAAGAGGTGCGCCGCACCCGCGGCCTGCATCGGCGCAACCGGCAGAAGGCACCGTGGCCGGTGGTGGCGCTGGTTGGCTATACCAACGCCGGCAAGTCCACCCTGTTCAACCGGCTGACCGGCGCCGAGGTGCGCGCCGAGGATCTGCTGTTCGCCACGCTGGACCCCACCATGCGCGCCATCCGGCTGCCGGGGCACGACAAGGTGGTGTTGTCGGACACGGTGGGATTCGTCTCCGATCTGCCGACGCAGCTGGTCGCGGCCTTCCGCGCCACGCTGGAGGAGGTGCTGGAAGCCGACCTGATCGTCCATGTGCGCGACATCAGCCACCCGGACAGCGAGGCGCAGGCGGCAGACGTCATGGGCGTGCTGTCCGATCTGGGCCTTGCCCCCGGCCAACGCGAAACGCCGATGATCACGGTGTTCAACAAGCTGGACGCGCTGGACGACGAACGCCGTGCGCTGGTGATGGCGCAGGCCGGCGATGATGCCATCCCGGTATCGGCGCTGACCGGTGAGGGCATTGATTGCCTGCAGGCCGCGATGGATGTTGCCCTGCGGGCCGGCGCGCGGGTCCACCGGTTCACGCTTGCCGCCGGCGATGGCAGACGGCTGGCCTGGCTGCACGCCCATGGCGAGGTGGTGGGCGAGGCCTTCGACGACGCTGGCGTGACCATCGATGTGCGGCTTTCCGACAAGGATCGCGCCCGCTTTGTCGCGATGATGGCCGGATAGGGCTTTTCCCTGCCGCGCGGTGGTGGCACAACGGCGGCATGCCCGGTTCGTTCCCCCCGAAATGGCGGGCCGCCGCTCTTGCGGCCGTCCTGATTGCAGCGCTCCCGATTGCCGCGCCGCCGTTTGCCACGCCCGCGCGCGCCGATGAAACGCCGCCGCCCGAACAGCAGGCGGCTTTCAACGCCTGGCTGGCGCAGTATCGCGCCGATGCGCCGGCGCGCGGCCTGCAGCCAGCGTGGATCGAGGCTGCGCTGGCGGACGTGAAGCTGCTGCCGCGCGTGATCGGATCGGATCGCAGCCAGCCGGCCAGCGCCGCCAGGCCGATCCGCTTTGCCGATTATCTTGCCGCCAAGTTCCGGGGTGACCGCGTGTCCCACGGCCAGAAGAAGGTGGTGGAACAGCGCAGCGCGCTGGCCACGGCCGAACGCGCCACCGGCGTGCCGGCGGCCGTCATCGCGGCGGTCTGGGGCATCGAGACCAGCTATGGCCGCGTGCTGGGCCGCACCGATCTGCCCTCCGCACTGGCAACGCTGGCGTTCGATGGCCGGCGGGGCGAGTTGTTCACCCGCGAACTGGATGCGGTGGTGCGCATGGTGGGCGAAGGCCGGGTGACTCGCGCGCAACTGGTGGGCAGCTGGGCCGGCGCCTTTGGCCAGGCGCAAT
This sequence comes from Sandarakinorhabdus sp., assembly GCA_025458465.1. GTDB lineage: Bacteria > Pseudomonadota > Alphaproteobacteria > Sphingomonadales > Sphingomonadaceae > Sandarakinorhabdus. Next base: position 4,464 of record JALOSK010000009.1, read on the forward strand.
TCCTGCCCAGTTCCTATCTGGCCCACGGCGCCGATGGCGATGGCGACGGCAAGGTGGATCTGTGGGCAAGCAATGCTGACGTGTTCGCCTCCATTGGCACCTATCTGGCACGCGCCGGCTGGGTGCGCGGGGAGGGGTGGGGCTTCCGCGTGCTGCCGCCCGAGGGCTTCGATCGTGCCAGCGTTGCCGAACCGGTGGCGCCCACGCGCTGCGTCGCACCGCTGAAACGCCATTCCGCCTTGAAGCCGGCACGGGACTGGAAGGCGCTGGGCTTCACGCCCGTCAACGGCGCCTGGCCGGCCGATGATGTGCCGATGAGCCTGATCGAGCCGGATGGCGACGGGCAGGGCGCCTATCTCGTCACCCGCAGCTATCGCGCCATCCTGGGCTACAATTGCTCAAACTATTACGCACTTTCGGTGGCGTTGCTGGCCGATGCACTGGTGCTGCCCGCCACAGCACAGGCAGCACCATGAGGAGGCTGTTGCTGCCCGTGATCGCCGGGTTGGCCCTGGCGGCGTGCGGCGGCAAGCCGCCACCGCGCACCACGGCCGCCGCACCGCCACGGCCCGTCGACGTTTCGGACGATACCAGCGCGGTGGCGCGCGATGCCGCCAGGCTGGGCAACTGGCCGGTGAAGATCGGCAAACCCTATCAGGTGGCCGGCATCACCTATTATCCGGCGGATGATCGCGATTATCGCGAGGAAGGCGTCGCCAGCTGGTATGGCCCCGGTTTTCACGCCGGCAGCACCGCCAATGGCGAACGTTATGACCAGGACGACATCACGGCCGCACACCGCACCCTGCCGATGCCAAGCTGGGTGGAGGTGGAAAATCTCGACAATGGCCGCAAGCTGACCGTGCGGATCAATGATCGCGGGCCGTTCGCCAGGGGCCGCATCATTGATCTGTCGCGCAAGGCGGCGCAGCTGCTGGGCGTGGACCGTGCCGGCACGGCGCGCGTGCGCCTGCGCCGCGTCTATCCCGGGGGCCCGCCCGAACAGGCCGCACCGGCCGTCGTGGTTGCGGCGGCTGCACCGCCTGCGATGCCACCGGCCATTGCCAGCGTGGCCGTGCCGGCCGGGCGCCCGGATGCGCCCCGGCCGGCCGCCGGCGCAGGCTGGCTGGTGCAGGTCGCGGCGCTGGCCGATGCCGGCCGGATTGCGTGGCTGAAGGGCTTTCTGGCCAGTTTCGGCCCGGTCAACACGCAGCCGGCGCCAGGCGGGCTGACGCGGGTGCGCCTGGGGCCGTTCGCCGCCGAACATCTGGCGAGCACGGCGCTGGCGCAGGTGCGCGCTGCCGGCTATGCGGACGCCAGAGTGATTCCCCCCACCAACGCCCGTTGACCCGAGGAAACTGCCCCAAGATGCGTGCCGCCCTTTCCGCCATCATTCCTGCCGCCATCATTGCCACCGCCACCCCGGCCAGCGCGCAGACGCCGGCCTATGACACGGCTGCCCCGATCGCCTTCCTGAAGGACCTGCAAACCGGGCGCGTGCTGTTCGCCAAGGATGCCGACAAGCGCATCCCGCCCGCCTCGATGGGCAAGATGATGAGCGTCTATGTGGCGTTCAAGCTGATCAAGGCGGGTGAGGCCAATCTTGATCAGTTGGTGCTGGTGCGCCCCGAAACCTGGAAGAAATGGAACAACCAGGGCAGCACCATGTTCCTGGAAGTGAACAGCCAGGTGAGCGTGGAAAATCTGCTGCACGGCATTGTCACGCTGTCGGGCAATGATGCCTGCGTCGTGCTGGCCGAAGGGCTTGGCGGCACCGAAGCCAATTATGTGGCGCTGATGAACCGCGAGGCCAAGCGGCTGGGCCTGAGAAACAGCAATTTCGCCAACACCAACGGCTGGCCCGATCCGAACGAATATGTGACGGCACGCGATCTGGCGATGATCGCCGAAGCCACGATCCGCGACTTCCCCGATCTCTACAAGCGCTTCTACCAGAAGGAAGGCTTCACCTGGGGCAAGACGCTGGGCGATGGCGCCGCGATCACCCAGCCCAACCGCAATCCCCTGCTGGGCAAGGTGCCCGGCGCCGATGGCCTGAAGACCGGGCACACCGAGGAAGCCGGTTATGGCTTCACCGGTTCGGCCGAACAGAACGGCCGCCGGCTGGTGATGGTGGTGGCGGGCTTGCCCAGCTTCGGCGCACGGGTTTCCAGCAGCGTCGATTTCATGAACTGGGGCTTTGCCGCCTGGCAGAACGTGCCGCTGGGGAAAAAGGGCCAGGTGCTGGGCAAGGTGGCCATCGAAGGCGCGGAAGAACCGACGATCCCCGCCGTCGCCGGGCGTGACCTGTTCGTCACCCTGCCGCGCGGCTTTGCCATGGAACGCAAGACCAGCGTGGAAGCCCTGCCTGGCCTGAAGGCGCCCCTGAAGGCCGGCGCACCCGTTGGCCATCTGGTGGTCACCATGCCAGGCCAGCCAGCGGTGAAGGTGCCGTTGGTGACGCCGGTGGCCATCGAGGAAGCCGGCATCTTCCGCCGCGCGTGGAACTGGGTCATGAGCTTCTTCGGCTGATGCCACGGCCGCGCTTCATCACGCTGGAAGGCGGGGAGGGGAGCGGCAAGTCCACGCAGGCACGCCTGCTGGCGGATCGGCTGCGAAACGAGGGGCACGATGTGGTGCTGACCCGCGAACCGGGGGGCACGCCGGGTGCCGAGGCCATTCGCGCCCTGCTGGTGACGGGCGAGCCCGATCGCTGGACGCCGTGGAGCGATGCGCTGCTGATGACGGCGGCGCGCGTGGATCATGTGCAGCGCGTCGTCCGCCCGGCGCTGGCGCGCGGCGCCACGGTCATCTGTGACCGCTTCATCGATTCCACCCGCGCCTATCAGGGGGCCGGGCGCGGCCTGCCCGATGCTGCGCTCACCCGGCTGCACGAGGATGCAGTGGGCCTGTGGCCAGATCTGACTCTGGTGCTGCTGCTTGACGAGGTCGAAGGCCTGCGCCGGGCCGAGGCGCGCGCGAGCAGCATGGGCAGCACGGAAGCCCGGTTCGAGGCCATTGGCGCGGATTTCCACGCCCGCGTGCAGGGCTTCTTCAAGGCCTTGCCCGCCGCCGAGGCACAGCGCTGCCGCGCCATCGATGCCGCCGGCAGCATTGAAAGCGTTGGGTCGCGGATCTGGGCAGCGCTGGCATGACCCAACTGATCGGCCATCAGGAACAGGTGGCGGCCTTCATGGCGGCCTTCACCACTGGCCGCCCGCACCACGCCTGGCTGCTGTCCGGGCAGCGCGGCCTGGGCAAGGCGCTGTTCGCTCGCGAAGCCGCCATCTGGCTGCTGAACGGCGCCGTGCCAGGAAGCGGGTTCGGCGTGCCGCCCGACAGCGAGGCGGCGCGGCTGATGGCGGCAGGATCGCATCTCGATTTCCGGCTGCTGGAACGCACGCCCAACAAGGCCGGCAAGCTGCGCAACGAGATCGTGATCGGCCAGATCGTGCGCAGGCCCGACAGCGAAGGGCAGCCGCTGCGCGAATTCCTGTCGGGCACGCCGATGCTGGGGCCGCGCCGGGTGGTGTTGATCGATGCAGCCGACGACATGAACCGCAACACTGCCAATGCCTTGCTGAAAAGCCTTGAGGAGCCATCGGGGGATACGATCTTCCTCCTTGTCTCCCATTCGCCGGGGCGGCTGTTGCCCACCATCCGTTCCCGCTGCCGAACCCTGCGCTTCTCGCGCCTGCCCGATGCCGATGTGCGCCGCGTGCTGGCCGACGCCGAATTGCCGGGCGAGGATGCCGATCTGCTGGTGCAGTTGGCGCAAGGCTGCCCAGGCCGCGCCGTCGCGCTGGGCGAGGCCGGCATCACCGCGCTGGAACGCGATCTGGCCGGATTGGCGGGCTTGCCGGTGGCGCGGGCCAACCCGGCGGCCCTGGGGCTGGCCAAATCGATGGCGCTGAAGGGCAGGGAAGGGCGCTATGCCGCCCTGCTGGATCGTGTGCCGGCCCTGATTGCAGACCGGGCCAAGGGCCTGCACGGCCCCGCGCGGGATCGCGCCATTGCCGAATATGAAGCCGCCAGCAAGCTGGCACGCGAGGCCATGCCGCTGCAGCTTGAGCCTTCGCAGGTGGCCTGGCGCCTGGCCATGCATCTGGCGGCGGTTCCGGCCTGATTTGCCACGCTTGAAACGCCGCCGCTTCTGCCGCATTGCGCTGCGGCATGAGCACGCCCCGTTTCTATGTCACCACCGCCATCGCCTATCCCAATGGCCGCCCGCACATGGGCCATGCCTATGAAGCGATCGCCACCGATGTCATCGCCCGCTTCAAGCGGCTCGATGGCTTTGATGTGCGCTTCCTGACCGGCACCGACGAACATGGCCTGAAGATCGACCAGGCCGCCCGCGCCGCCGGGAAGGCGCCAAAGGCCTATGTCGATGAAATGGTCGCGCCATTCCAGGCCTTGGATGATGCGCTGGGCATCAGCTACAGCCGCTTCATCCGCACCACCGATGCCGATCACAAGGCGCTGGTGCAGGCGCTGTGGCAGCGCATGGCCGCCAATGGCGACCTGTATCTGGGCCGCTACGAAGGCTGGTACTCGGTCCGCGACGAGGCCTATTACGATGAAGCCGAACTGGTGACCGGCGAGGATGGCGCCAAGCTCTCGCCGCAGGGCACGCCGGTGGAATGGACGGTGGAGGAAAGCTGGTTCTTCCGGCTCTCCCGCTACCAGCAACCGCTGCTCGACCTGTATGACAGCCAGCCCGGTTTCATTCAGCCAACAAGCCGTTTCAACGAGATGCGCGCCTTTGTTGCCGGCGGGCTTTCGGATTTGTCGGTCAGCCGCACATCGTTCAGCTGGGGCATAAAGGTGCCAGGTGACGAGCGCCACGTGATGTATGTGTGGCTGGACGCGCTGGCCAATTATCTCACCGGCGCAGGCGGGCTTGATGGCGAATGGTGGCCGGCCGATCTGCACGTCGTTGGCAAGGATGTCGTTCGCTTCCACACCGTCTATTGGCCGGCGTTCCTGATGTCGGCCGGCGTGGCGCTGCCCAAGGCCGTGTTCGGCCACGGTTTCCTGCTCAACCGCGGCGAGAAGATGTCGAAATCATTGGGCAATGTCGTGGATCCGGCCGAGATGGCAACGCGCTTCGGTGTCGACCGGCTGCGCTGGTTCCTGTGCCGTGAAGTCGCCTTCGGGGACGACGGCAGCTATTCCGACGAGGCCATCGTTGAGCGCACCAACGCCGATCTGGCCAACGGCATCGGCAATCTGGCGCAGCGCAGCCTGTCGATGGTGGCCAAGAACCTGAACGGCATGATGCCCCAGCGCGGCGAGCCGGGCGAAACCGAGGTGCGCCTGAAAGAAGCCTTTCTCGCCGGGACCGATGCCTATTTCGCTGCCATGAATGGCCTGGCGCTGCACAAGGCGCTGGATGCGCTGATGGGGATGGTGACTGCCGCCAACGGCTATTTCGCCGAAAACGCCCCCTGGGCATTGGCGAAGACGGATACGGCGCGCATGGCCGAAGTGCTGGCGGCAACGCTGGATGCCACGCGCCGGATCGTGTTGCTGGCCCAGCCCTTCATTCCAGACAGCACAAACCGCCTGCTCGATCAACTTGGCGTGGCAGCCGATGCACGTGATTTCAGTGCATTGAATTCACCCGTTGAGGCAGGCTTGGAACTGCCTTCTCCGGCGGGCGTGTTCCCACGCATCACGATCGAGGCCTGATCCGTGCTGATCGACAGCCATTGCCACCTCAATTACGCCAGCCTTGGCGAGGATGTGCCCGGTGTGCTGGCCCGCGCCCGCAGTGCCGGCGTTGGCGGCTTTCTGGCCATTTCCTGCCGGGTGAGCGAGTGGGACGGGGTGATCGCCATCGCCGACGCAAATGACGGCGTATGGGCCAGTGTGGGCATCCACCCACACGAAGCCGACGAGCATCCCGACACCGATGCCGCCACGTTGATCGCGGCCGCGGCCCACCCCAAGGTCATTGCCATCGGCGAAACCGGCCTCGATTATTATTACGACAAGTCGGATCGGGAGCGGCAGAAAACCAGTTTCCGCAGCCACATCCAGGCCGCGCGCGCCACCGGCCTGCCCTTGATCGTCCACACCCGCGATGCCGAACCCGATACGCTGGCGCTGTTGAAGGAGGCAGGCGAGGGGCCGCTGACCGGTGTGATCCATTGCTTCACGGCCAGCCAGGCCTTTGCAGAAGAAGCACTTGCACTGGGTTTCTATATCAGTCTTTCCGGCATCGTGACCTTCAAGAACGCCCGCGACCTGCAGGACACCGCCAAGACCATCCCGGCGGACCGCCTGCTGGTGGAAACAGACGCGCCCTATCTCGCGCCCGTGCCGATGCGCGGCAAGACCTGCGAGCCGGCCTTCGTGACCCACACGGCGCGTTTCCTGGCCGATCTGCGCGGTGAAACGCTGGAGCAACTGGCGGCAACCACCACGGCCAATTTCCACGCGCTGTTCACCAAGGCCTGAGCAGGCGGGCTGCGATGCGCGTCACCATCCTTGGCTGCGGCACTTCCAGCGGCGTGCCCCGCATCGGCGGGCCGGATGGCGCCGGCAACTGGGGCCTGTGCGATCCCGCCAACCCCAGGAACCGCCGCCGCCGCGTGTCGATCCTGGTCGAAGCCGCGGGCAAGCGTGTGCTGGTGGATTGCGGGCCGGATTGCCGCGAACAATTGCTGTCGGCCCGCGTGGCGCATCTGGATGCGGTGATCATCACCCATGATCACGCCGATCATGCCCACGGCATCGATGATCTGCGGCAGGTGTTCCACGCCATGGGCCGCCCCGTCGATGTGTGGGCCAGCGCCGAGACCTTCGCGGTGCTGACATCGCGCTTCGATTATGTGTTCGACGGCGCACCCGGCTATCCCGCCACCTGCCGCGCGCACACGATCACCGGCCCGTTCATGCTAGGCGATCTGCAGGTGACGCCGTTTCCACAGTTGCACGGCGACATTGAATCAACCGGCGTGCGTTTTGATCATGATGCAAAGTCTGCCGCCTATTCCACTGATGTGAAAGGCTTTGATGCCCGCGCCGAAGCCGCGTTGACGGGCCTTGATCTGTGGGTGGTGGATGCGCTGCGCCGTGAACCGCACCCGACGCACAGCCATCTGGCGCAGACGCTGGACTGGATTGCCCAGTGGCAACCCAGGGCTGCCTTGCTGACCCACATGGATCAATCGATGGACTATGCCACCTTGTGCGCGGAACTGCCCGCCGGCGTCATGCCGGCATTTGATGGCCAGATGATCGACCTATAGCGCCAACCGCGCGAAGGCGAGGGCGGCGGCGAGGCTGGCGACGCTGGCCAGCACGCCAACCAGCAGGGGCTTTGGCCCAGCCCTGACCAGTTCTGCCAACGGTGACCGCATGGCCGTTGCCGCGATGGACACGGCAAGCAGCCAGCTGGACAGAGTGGCTGCAAGATCAGAGAGTTCGACTGGGATCATGCCCGTTGAATTGACACCGGCCACCGCGAAAAAGCCGATGACGAACCATGGCAACAAGGGCGCAGCGCGGGAACTTCCGGCCTCGGCCGGACTGCGGTGGAACGCCATGGCCACCAGCGCCAGCACCGGCGCCAGCAGCGCCACCCGGGCCATCTTGACGATGGTGGCGGTCTGCCCGGCCGTTTCCGAGACGGCATAACCGGCGCCCAGGGTTTGCGCGACATCGTGGATGGCAGCGCCCAGCACGAAGCCCGATTGCACATCATCCAGCCCAACCCACTGACAAATGGCGGGATACAGGATCAATGCCACGCTGCTCATCACCGACGTAGCGACCAGCACCAAAGTCAATTCCGCTTCCCGGATGCGCTGGCCCAGCGTGGCGGCAAGTGCCATGGCCGCCGATGCGCCGCAGATGCCAACCGCGCCGCCCGACAAGGCGCCGAAGGCAGCGCCCAGGCCCAGCAGACGCGCCGCCAGCACGCCAACGCCAATGGCCACCGCAACAATGCTGACAACCGCGATCAGCGAAGCCGGGCCGAGCGCCAGCATCTGATCCAGCGTGACCCGCGCGCCAACCAGCACGATGGCCCAGCGCAACAATTCGCGGCTGGCAAAGCCCAGGCCGGGTGCGAGGCGGGCGTTGCTGCCCACCGCGTTCAGCGCCAACCCAATCAACAAGGCCAGCAGCGTGAGTGGCGCTTCATAACGATCGGCCAGCACGGCAGCGGCCAACGCAGCCAGCAGCGCCACGATCACGCCGGGGGCATGATCGCGCCAGCGTGCGCCGGAGTGCTGGGAGGCTGCCATGCCAAAGCGTTAGGGGGTGCCGGCCTGTTCGCCAAGGGGGGCTCGGGCTCGATCAATGATATTATACATAATATATATTATCGATATTATTGAGACAGGCATGTGCGTGCACATCCCTGTTCCCTTTCGGGCTTGCCAAGGCCATTTGGCAACGGGCAATCCTGCAAGCCCAACACAGGAATGATCCCATGCACGCGATGACTGTCAGCAACGGCGAGATTGCTCTGAACGTGGTGATTGCGGGACCAGAGACCAGCGACGAACCGCCGATCCTGTGCGTGCACGGCTGGCCAGAGCTTTCGCACAGCTGGCGCCACCAGCTTGCGCATTTTGCTGCTGCCGGCCGCCGCATCGCTGCAATGGACGTGCGCGGTTATGGCGGCAGCAGCAAGCCGGCCCCAGTGTCTGCCTACACGCTTTCGGCCCTGGCGTCTGATGTGGCCGCTGTCATCGATGCGCTGGGCGGCCGTGCCATCCTGTTTGGCCATGATTGGGGCGCGCCAATCGTGTGGAACACGGCGCTGCGCCATCCCGAACGCGTCGCGGCGGTTGCCGGCCTCAGTGTGCCGTTCACGCCGTGGGGCGAAACCCGCTTCCTGGATGTGATGCGGGCCATGCACGCTGGCAAATTCTTCTATCAATTCTATTTCATGGCGGAAGGCGTGGCGGAAGCAGAGCTTTCAGCCGATCCGGACGCGCTGGTGAAAATCTATCACGCGCTGTCGGGCGGCAACCCCAAACCGGGCTTCGGCCGCAAGGGCCCGGATGCCACACTGCTGGAGGATGTTGCCCTGCCCGACCCAACGCCGGCCTGGCTGCCGCCGGAAGATCTGGCGGTGTACAAGGCGGCCTTTGCTGCCGGCGGCTGGCGCGGCCCGATCAATCGATATCGCGCGCAAGACATTGATTTTGATGAAGCCATCCCGCTACGTGGGAAATTGATCCAGCAGCCTGCCGCCTTCATCGCCGGCACGCGCGATCCGGTGCGCCATTTCGCGCCGGGCATGGATGCCTTTGCCAGCGCCGGCGCCGGTTGCGCGGATTTTCGCGGCACCACCCTCATCGAAGGCGCCGGCCACTGGGTGCAGCAGGAAGCGCCAGCGGCCACCAATGCCGCCCTCGCCGCCTTCGTGGGCAGCCTGTGAGCCCGCCCCTGTCCCTCGCCCGGATTGCCAGCATCATGGCGCGCCTGCGCGATCCCGAACGGGGCTGCCCGTGGGATCTCGCGCAGGATTTCGACACGATCGCGCCTTACACGATCGAGGAAGCCTATGAGGTGGCAGAGGCCATCGCCCACCGTGACATGGCCGAGTTGAAGAAGGAGCTGGGCGATCTGTTGTTCCAGGTGGTGTTCCACAGCCGCATGGCCGAGGAAGCCGGCCATTTTACCCTGGATGACGTGGTGACGGCGCTGTGCGAGAAGATGGAGCGGCGCCACCCGCACATCTTCGGTGATGGCCAACGGGCCGAAGACGCCGAAGCCCAGAAGGCCGAATGGGAACGCATCAAGGCCGAGGAACGCGCCGTTGCTGGCAAGCCTGACAAGCCGGTATCGGCGCTCGATGGCGTGGCAACCGCCCTTCCCGCCCTCCTGCGCGCCGAAAAGCTGCAGGCACGGGCCGCGCGTGTCGGCTTCGAGTGGCCCGATGTATCAGGCGTGCGCGCCAAGCTGGACGAGGAAATCGCCGAGTTCGATGCTGCCGCCAGTGATGCCGAGCGAGCCGAGGAAATGGGCGACGTGCTGTTCGTCCTGGCCAATCTGGCGCGCCGCCACGGTATCGATCCGGAAGCTGCCCTGCGCGCCGGCAATGCCAAGTTCGAACGCCGTTTCAAGGCGATGGAAGCATTGGCGGGACCGGATTTCCCCAACCTGCCACTCGATGAGCAGGAGCGTTACTGGCAGCTGGTGAAGGCGGCCGAACGCCGCCAGGCATTGATTGCGATGCAGCGGTCACGGCCGCCCAGATCCTGATGCAGCGTGGCCTGCAGACCAAGTCCAGCTGCCATGTCCAGCAGCGCCCGGCCTTGCAAATGGCCGATTTCCAGTACGGCGAGGCCTGCATCCGCCAGCAGGCCCGGCAGCTGCGGCAGAATGCGGCGATAATCGTCAAGGCCATCGGCGCCGGCAAACAGCGCGCTGGCGGGTTCGTGCGCTTTCACCTCGGCTGAAAGCGGTTCATCCACAGCAATATAAGGCGGGTTGCAGAGAATCAGATCGAACTGATCAGTCACCCCTTCCCCCCAGTTTCCCGCACGGAACTCGGCCCGTTCGGACAGTCCGGTGCGCGCTGCATTCGCTTGCGCGACGGCCAGCGCCGCCGCGCTGGCATCAATGCCCAGCCCGGTGGCGTCCGGCCATTCGCTGAGCGCGGCCAGCAACAGCGCACCAGAGCCTGTGCCGAGATCAAGGATGCGCCTGGGGGGTGTACGGCAGCGTTTCAGCGCCACTTCGATCAGGGTTTCACTGTCAGGACGCGGAATCAGCACATCCGGCGTCACCAGCAGATCGAGCGACCAGAATTCCCGTTGCCCGGTGATGTGGGCGACCGGTTCTCCATTGGCACGACGTTTTACCAGCATTTCATAGGCTTGTTGATCGATATTTCTGTCAGGATTGAGCAACAGCTCACCGCGCGTGCAGCCGATCATGTGGGCAAGCAGCACTTCGGCATCCAGCCGCGGCGTGTCACCGCCAATGCGGGCGGCAGCCGCTGCCAGGGCATCGCGCACGCTTGGCATCACAGCGCCGCCAGGCGCGCCGCTTCGTCCTCGGCGATGAGTGCGCTCACCAGTTCATCCAGCCCCGGCCCTTCCAATATCTCGGGCAGGCGATGCAGGGTAAGGTTGATGCGATGGTCGGTTACCCGGCCTTGCGGGAAATTGTAGGTGCGGATGCGTTCGGACCGGTCACCACTGCCCACCATCGCCTTGCGGTCGGCCGAACGGGAACTCGCCAACCGCTCGCGCTCGGCATCGAACAGGCGCGTGCGCAGCAATTTCATGGCCTTGGCCTTGTTCTTGTGCTGGCTGCGTTCATCCTGCACCGCCACCACGACGCCGCTGGGGATATGGGTGATGCGCACCGCACTGTCGGTGGTGTTCACATGCTGCCCGCCCGCGCCCGACGAGCGATAGACGTCAATGCGCAGATCCTTCTCATCGATGGCGATATCGACATCCTCGGCCTCTGGCAGCACGGCAACCGTGGCGGCGCTGGTGTGGATGCGGCCGCCGGCTTCGGTGGCCGGCACGCGCTGCACACGGTGCACGCCGCTTTCGAATTTCAGCCGGGCGAACACCCCGGCGCCCGCCACGCTGGCAACGACTTCCTTGAAGCCGCCCAGATCGGACTGGTTGGACGACAGGATTTCCCATTTCCATCCGTGATTTGCCGCATAGCGTTCATACATGCGGGCAAGATCGCCGGCAAACAGCGCGGCTTCGTCGCCGCCGGTGCCGGCGCGGATTTCCAGCACGGCCGAGCGTTCATCGGCGGCATCGCGCGGCAGCAGTTTCAGGGCCAGT